>NZ_QBLR01000206.1:0-5981 GCF_003070835.1 Halanaerobium sp.
GCATTTTATCTAAGTCATCTGCAGTCCAGTCCATTCCCATTCTTAAAGCATCTATTTCTGCTCCCTGTTTTCTTATTTCTTGACTTCTAAGCAATAAAATCATCTCCTCATTAGCCTTAATAATTTATTTTAAATAAAGCTAACTTTATTTATCATAATTATCTCATTAAATTTGGTATAAACATTACAATTTGTGGAAAAGCAATCAATAAAGCTAAAACTGCAAGTAGGGTAAATAAAAACGGTAAAATAGATTTAACCAGATCCTCTAAAGTAATATCAGCTACTCCAGTCGCTACATACAAAACTGTTCCGACAGGAGGGGTAATTAGGCCAATACCTAAGTTGATTGACATAATTACTCCAAAATATACTGGATCAATTCCTACCTGACGCATTACAGGTAGTAAAATAGGCGCTAAAATTAACATTGCAGGAGTTAAATCCATTACAAAACCAACTAAAAATAATAATACATTTGTTATTAATAAAATTCCAATAGTAGAATCAGTTAAAGAGGTTAAAAGTTCTGCTAATTCAAAAGGCACTCTAGCTACAGTTAATAACCAAGCAGTTACCATTGCCATTCCACATAAGAAAAGAACTATCGCTGTTGTTTTAGCTGTTGCCAATAAAATACCTGGTAAATCTTTAACAGTTACTTCTTTATACACAACCAATGCTAAAATTAAAGATACAAATGCTGCTACAGCACCAGCTTCAGTTGCTGTAAAAACTCCTCCTAAAATACCTCCAACAACTAAAAAAGGAATAGTTAAAGCAAGAACAGCTTCTTTAAAAGTTTCCCATAATCGAGAAAGTGTAAATTTTTGTACCTTTTCTGCTTCAACAATATGCCCATAACCATGTTTTTTAGTAGTATAATATGTTGTTGCCATTAAAGACAGCCCTACTAATATACCAGGTATAATTCCTGCCATAAAAAGCTGAGCAATTGAAGTGTTTGTAATAATTCCATAAAGTATAAATGGAATACTTGGTGGAATAATAATTCCAATTACAGCAGATGACGCGGTTATTGCTGCAGAATACTCTGCAGGATAATCCTGCTCGATCATTGGTGGAATCAACAGTCCACCAATTGCCGCTGTATCAGCAATCGCCGAGCCAGAAATTCCTCCGAAAAACATACTGGCTAAAATGTTAACATGGCCCAAGCCACCAGTAATATGTCCAACTATTGCATCAGCAAAGTTTACTAATCTTTTAGCAATTCCTCCATGATTCATTACTTCTCCCACAAACATAAAAAACGGAATAGCCAGAAGCGGAAAACTATTCATACCAGATATCATTTTAGATGGCAAAACCATAAACTGTAAATCCATAGCTTTCATTAAAGCAATATTTGATAATCCAAGTGCAAAAACAACCGGAATTCCTGTTAATACAAATAAAAACAATGTTCCTAAAAATAACCAAAGCATTATTCCACACCCCTACTTTCATCCAAAATATCAAACTTCTCTTTTTCATCTTTTATATACAGTTCAATATGCTTTTTTATTTTTGATAAATTAATTAATATCATAATAAAACCACTAAATGGCACAATAGAATATACTAAGGTCATTGGAATATAAAGAGCAGGAGACACATTTGTTGCTGAAGTTGCTACAATATATCCATAATATGTTATAATAGCTAAAACTGCCATTATTAAAAGATCTGAAATAATACTAATTATGTTCTGAGCCTTGGCAGATGGTATTTTAGCAATAACAAAATTTAAACCTACATGATCATCACTACCATAAGCCATTACTGCGCCTAAAAATGAAATCCATATAAAAATAAATCTTGATAATTCATCTGCCCAACCAAGTGAGTTATTTAAAACAAAACGACTAAAAACATTTGTTCCGACAATTGCAAACATTGATAGCGTTAAAATAATAAGAATAAATTTATAAATGCTAAAAAAAATATTAAAAATTTTATTATATTCCATATTTATCACCCCTTTTAATCTCAAAATAAATCTGCTTATTCAATATTAGATTTTAAAAAATTAATTACAAACACAAAAATTTAGAAATAAGAGGGAGATAATCTCCCTCTTATTAGTTAGTTTAATAATTATTGTTGAGCTTGAAATTCTTCAACCTGCTGCTGTACAGATTCAACTAATTCTGCACCAATTTCATCTTTAAATTGATCATATACAGGCTGAACTGCTTTCTGGAATTCAGCTTTTTGCTCAGGAGTTAAAATAGTAACTTCCATAACATCTTTCAATTTATTTAAGTATTCAGCATTCATAGCCCTATTAGTTTTTCTATTGTGATGCTTAGCTTCAATAGCTGCTACTTTTACAACCTGCTGTAAATCAGTAGGTAATTTATCATAGAACTGCTTAGACATCATAAGTACAAAAGGTGAATATACATGGCCTGTGTCTGTTGTGTAATCTTGGACTTCAAAGAAGTTCTGGAGATAAATTGTCCCCCATGGATTTTCCTGGCCATCAACAACACCCTGCTGCATAGCGGAGAATAATTCACCAAATGCCATAGGTGTAGGATTAGCTCCCATTTCTTTCCAAGCAGCTAAATGCATAGGATTTTCCATTGTTCTAACTTTTAAACCTTTAACATCTTCTGGAGATTCAACAGGTCTCTTACTATTTGTCAGCTGACGGTATCCATTTTCCCAATAAGCTAAACCTACAAGACCTTCATCTTCAAGCTGTTTTAATAGATTCTGTCCAACTGGACCATCAAGAACATAATCTGCTGCTTCATAAGTTGGAAATAAGAATGGAAGATCAAATACTTTAAATCCATTTACAAATGGAGCAATCGGTGCAGTAGATGGACAAGTCATCTGCTGTGTACCCATTTGTAAAGCTTCCATCATTTCTCTATCATCACCAAGCTGGCTTGAATGATAAAGGTTAACTTCAATTTTACCATCACTTCTTTCTTCTACTAATTTTTTAAAGTATTCTAAAGACATATACTGAGCTGATTTATCATTCAGACCAATCCCAGCATTAATTGTGTACTCAGCCGCCAATGAAGTTACTGAAAAAGTTAAAAGCAATAAAAGAACAAGTGATAAGTTAATCATTAATTTTTTTCTCAAGATAATTCCTCCTAATAATTTTTTAATAATAATTTTTGATAATCTAAGTAATTAAATATTAAGACTTTACAACACAACATACAATAGGTACTAAATGCCATTCATTCTGACTTTTTTATCACCTCCATAAATTAAAATTTACAGCTTCTACTTCTTGGCGACTTAATTTTTGAGAAGCAAGTAAAATTTTAAATCTACCTTCAGATGAGCCGTGAATTAAATGCGCAGCTGCAGATAAATTTTCCTGTAAATCTTGATTATTATGAAGGCTTTCTAGTGTTTTTCCAGTCCCTCTGTAACCATATTTTCTAATCAATTTATCTATAATTTCATCTTCTCCAAATTTTTGAACCCCAGGTGCTATAATTATTAACTCACCATCATCAGCAATTGCCATTCGCGTTCTATAAATGGCCTTTGCTCCAATCCAAGTGCTTTTAAACTTATCTTTTTTTAGATAAACAACAATCTTTTTAGGCTCTCTTTTAAGTTTTATTATGTTTTCCTGCTGACTTAAAGCAACAGCTTTTTCAAATGTCTCTCTGCGGCTGCCGGTAAATATACCTTTAATCTCAGTTAGGCCAGTCTTTTTATCACTAACAGCAGAATTAACTGTCATTAGATAAAGCAATGGCAATTCATCTAAAAAATTTTTTTGGCAGTAATCATAAAGCTTTCTAACAGGTGAGTGATCTTTTCCCATAATTTTTTCCATACCGGAAAGAGCGCCTAAAAAATGCGATTTATTAATGATTTGATCACCACCACAGCCAACAACAATATTTTTAGTGTAATTGGCCATGCCTACCACCTCATGTGGTATCACCTGGCCTAAAGAAATTATTAAGTCATATTTATTAGAAAATAAATGTTTATTAACTTCTACAGGCAAAGCTTCAATCAACTCTCCATCTGAAAATGTTTCCATCTTGTCTGCCGGAATTTCTCCAATTTCAATAGTTTCAGTTCTCCAGTTATGTTCCAAAAAACATTCAATTGGAATATCTCCAAACATTGACTTCAAGGATTGAGCATCCATCGGATCATGAGTTCCAGAAGCTGGCAAAATATCTATATTATCAATTTTTTTTTCTAAGAAAAAATATAATTTTTGCGTAATTACCCCTAAACCTGATGATTTTCTTGTATAGTCTGGTGGAATTAACAAGATGTTTTCTTTTTTATTTTTAATAATTAATTCAGCCAAATTTTTTAAATATTTTTCTAATTCTTTAGTTTGTAAATATTTTTCTTGACTAATTACTTCAGTTTCTATTTTTTTCATTTTATTCGCCCCTCGTATAACTTAGAAGATCTTAATTCTATATTTTAATTACCATTCAGCAATTGTTCCATCTTCATTACGCCAAAGAGGGTTTTTCCATTCATGTGATTCTTTGGCTTTGGTGCAAACTAGTTCTTCATCAATTTCAATTCCTAACCCTGGTGAATCTGGAATATGAGCATAACCATCTTTATATTTAAAAACTGCTTTGTTCACTAAATAATCCAGAAGATCATTTCCCTGATTATAATGGATACCCAGACTCTGTTCCTGGATAAATACATTAGAAGTTACAGCGTCAATTTGTAAACTTGCAGCTAAATTAATTGGGCCTAATGGCGAGTGAGGAGCTACTGCAATATCATAAGCCTCTGCCATTGCTGCTATTTTTTTAACTTCTGAAATTCCACCCGCATGTGATAAATCTGGTTGAATAATATCAACTTTATTTAGTTCAAATACTTTTTTATAGTCCCAACGACTAAATAATCTTTCACCCAGAGCAATTGGAATACCAAAAGTTTCCATATTAGCTAATGCTTCAATATTTTCTGAAAGAACTGGTTCTTCAATAAACATTAAACGAAAAGGCTCAAGTTCTTTAAATAATATACGGGCCATCCCTTTATGAACTCGTCCATGAAAATCTACTGCTATTCCAAAGTCTGAACCAACTTGATCTCTTATTGCTGCTACTCTAGCAACAGCCTGATCTATTTTTTTATAACTATCTATGTAATGAAGTTCTTCTGTACCATTCATTTTTATCGCAGTAAAACCAGCATCTTTTTTTTTCTGTGCTGCCTGAGCCACATTATCCGGACGATCTCCACCGATCCAAGAATAAACTCTAACTTTATCTCTTACCTTACCACCAAGAAGTTCATAAACAGGCTGTTGAAGATATTTACCTTTTATATCCCATAAAGCTTGATCAATTCCCGCGATAGCACTCATTAAAACCGGACCACCTCGATAAAAAGCTCCACGATATAATGTCTGCCAGATATCTTCTATCTCTAAAGGATTTTTCCCAATTATATAATCTTTCATCTCTTCTACTGCAGCTTTTACTGTAGCAGATTTCCCTTCAACAATCGGCTCCCCCCAACCAATAATTCCTACATCAGTTGAGATTTTAAGAAAAAGCCAGCGAGGTGGTATTCGAAATAATTCTAAATTAGTTATTTTCAAAATTATCAACCCCTGAAAAATAATTTATACAATCATCTTTTATTTACTTATTAATAATATATACTGATATTGGATATTTAATATGTGATATATCAGATATATTAAAATTTTTATTTTTGAAAATTAGATTAAAATTTATTATTAATTTTCTTTCTATTTTTAATATTATAACAATTAATGAATTATTGCAAATTTTTTTATTTAAGCTCTCTTTTTGATTTCTGCATCTTCAGCAATTTCAACGCGATCAAGATGTCTAAATAAAATATTATATGCTTTTTCTTTGTCTTTTTCCAGAATACAATCAATCAAATCTATGTGTTCCTGTCTTGAAGTTTCAGAACGCTGATCATTTAAATAGCTAAAAAGCATAGTAAAATGATTAATCATCTTT
>NZ_QBLR01000207.1:0-5961 GCF_003070835.1 Halanaerobium sp.
AAAAGCTCAGCTATAAAAAAAGTTAAAGATGACAAATTATTTGCTGGGATTGAAAACGGATTTTTGGCAGCTCGCTATCATTCTCTGATAGTTGATCAAGAAAGCTTAAGTCCAGAACTTGAGGTGCTGGCAGAAAGTGAGGAAGGTGAAATTATGGCCCTAAAACACAAAAAATATTCGATTTATGGAGTCCAGTTTCATCCAGAATCAATTTTAACTGAAGCTGGTAGAGAAATGATTAAGAATTTTTTAGAACTTTAATTTAGAAAAGAGCTTTAAACAATTTAATTTTAATAGATTTCGAAGACTTAAGCAGAAGTTATTATAAAAAAATTAGCTGAGCTGAGAATTAATATTAGAGGAGGAGAGAATATGTTTAACAAACATTTAGATAAAGTAGTGAGTAGAGAGGACTTAACATTAGCAGAAATGGAAGAAGCAATGGCAATGGTGATGGAAGGAAAAACAACAGACAGTCAGCTGGCAGGATTTCTGGTTGGACTTAGAATGAAAGGTGAAACTATAGATGAGATAACCGGGGCAGCCAGTGTGATGAGAAATAAGGCGGCTCGAGTAAAAACAGAGGCCAGAGATTTGATTGACAGCTGTGGAACCGGTGGAGATGAGAAGGGAACTTTTAATATTTCTACAACTACAGCAATAGTTATGGCAGCCGGTGGTTTAAATGTAGCCAAACACGGTAACCGCTCAGTATCTTCAAAAAGCGGCAGTGCAGATTTGCTGGAAGCTTTGGGAGTGAAAATTGATTTAAGTCCTGAGGCAGCAGGGAAATGTTTGGATGAAATTGGAATATCATTTTTGTTTGCACCTCATTTTCATCAGGCAATGAAATATGCGATTGGCCCGCGCAAGGAGCTTGGTCTAAGAACAATTTTTAACATCTTAGGACCGCTGACCAACCCGGCAATGGCTGATTATCAGGTGCTTGGGGTTTACAAAGAAGAATTAGTGATGCCTTTAGCTCATGTGCTCAAAAATTTAGGTTTAAAATCAGCAATGGTGGTCCATGGTGCTGGTGGAGTCGATGAACTATCACTGGCTGGAGAAAATAAAACAGCCTATTTAAAAAATGGAGCTGTAAAAGAATATAACTTTAGTG
This sequence comes from Halanaerobium sp., assembly GCF_003070835.1. Taxonomy (NCBI): domain Bacteria; kingdom Bacillati; phylum Bacillota; class Clostridia; order Halanaerobiales; family Halanaerobiaceae; genus Halanaerobium; species Halanaerobium sp. The sequence goes on from NZ_QBLR01000207.1 coordinate 1,121, forward strand.
CTCAAGATGCGGGACTTGCAGCTGCTCCACTGGAGTCAATTTTAGGTGGTGCACCTGAAGAAAATAAAGAAATTACTCTGGATATTCTAAAAGGAAAAAAAGGACCCAAAAGAGATGTGATTTTGCTGAATACAGCAGCAGCCTTTTTAGTAGAGAATAAAGTTGAAACTCTGCAGGAAGGTGTTAAACTGGCAGCGGAACTGATCGACAGCGGAAAAGCAAGGCAGAAACTGGAAGAACTTATTCAGTGCAGCAACTCATTTGATAATAGTTCTCGGGCGGTGTCTTAATGATTTTAGACAAAATTGTAGAGCATAAAAAAGAAGAAGTTAAAGAATTAAAAAAGAAAAGAAGATCCCTAAAAGAAAAACTGGCTCTGGATGAAATTTCACTACTGGCAGAAATAAAAAAGGCTTCTCCCAGTAAGGGTTTAATACAGCCAGAATTCAATCCGGCCCTACAGCTTAAAGCATATGAGCAGGCAGGAGCAGGAGGTATTTCAATTTTAACTGATCAGAAATTTTTTCAGGGGAGCAATCTGATTTTAAAGCAGATGAGAGAACTGACTGAGCTGCCTATTTTGCGCAAAGAATTTATTATTGATCCTCTACAGATTTATGAGAGCTTTTTTATCGGAGCTGATGTGGTGCTTTTAATTGCAGCAATTTTATCTGATCAGCAGCTGGATAATTTTCTGGCATTGTGCAGGGAGCTTAAGCTGGAGGTAATAGTTGAAGTGCACAGTCTGGAGGAACTAAAAAGAGTTTTAAAAACTGAAGCTGAAATAATTGGGATTAACAATCGTGATTTAAATGATTTTAGCGTTGATCTAAAAACAACTGCTAAGTTGAGTTCGGAGTTAGAGAAATTAGGCCAGCGGAATAATCATTATTTAATTGCAGAAAGTGGAATTAAAAGCAGAGAGGATATAGATTTTTTAAAAGAAATTGGAGTAGACGGAGTTTTGATTGGTGAGACTTTAATGAGAGCAGAGTCCCCGGCAGCAAAGATTAAAGAACTGGGGCTGTTTTAAATAGAAAATGTGAGGTGGATAATTTGTTAGAAAATAGAACTATGATTAAAGTCTGTGGAATGACCCGTAGAGAAGATGTTGTCTATGCAGTTAATATAGGAGTTGATGCACTGGGTTTTATTCTGGCAGAAAGTCCGAGGCAGGTTAATCTGGACCAGGTCAGAGAGCTAACTTATAATCTGCCCCCCTTTATTGCTAGGGTAGCAGTTGTAGTTAATCCAGAGCCAGAAAACGTGACAGAGATTGAAGAAAGCGGCTTATTTGACTATATTCAGTTTCACGGCAGTGAAGAACCGAAGCTGCTCGAAAATACAGTTTTGAAAAGTGTTAAGGCAATTTCAATTGCAGGAAAAAAAGATTTAGCAGCAGTCGAAAAATATAAAGAAAGTGCTGATTATCTCTTATTTGATACTAAAATTGGCAGTCAGACAGGTGGTACAGGCGAAAGTTTTGACTGGTCTTTGATCAATGAGCTGCAGCTGCCCTATATACTGGCCGGAGGCCTGGGTGCAGACAATATAGAGGATGCTCTAAAGAAATTAAATCCACTGGCAGTTGATATTAACAGTCAGGTAGAAAATGAGCCGGGAAAGAAAAATCACCATCTGCTTAAAAAGACAGTGGAAAAAACAAGAAATTTTAGGCCAAAAAGTGAAACAAAAATTAAGTTGAAATTTATCTAAATTTAAATTAATTTTGAATATTGATTATTTATTCGTTTTAGAAAGTAGTTAATCAATTTTCATAATTGAAAGGAGTAGAGAAGATGAGCAGAGGTTATTTTGAAGAATTTGGGGGGCGTTTTGTTCCAGAAACTTTGATGCCGGCCTTAGATGAGCTGGAAGAAGTTTATTTAGAGATGAAAGAAGATCCAGATTTTATAAATGAATTAAAGTCACTGCTGGCTGATTACAGCGGCAGACCGACTTCTTTATATTACGCTGAGCAGTTAACCAAGCATTACGGGGGAGCAAAAATTTATTTAAAGCGGGAGGACTTAAACCACACCGGAGCTCATAAAATTAATAATACTTTAGGACAGATTCTGCTGGCCCGGAAAATGGGCAAGAAAAGAATTATTGCAGAGACCGGTGCCGGTCAGCACGGAGTGGCAACTGCTACAGTGGCAGCTCGTTTTAATTTGGACTGTGAAATTTATATGGGAGCAGAAGATATTGAGAGGCAGGCGCTTAATGTTTATAAGATGGAGATGCTGGGAGCAGAGGTTATTCCGGTCACCAGCGGTACTCAGACTTTAAAAGATGCCACAAATGAGGCAATTCGAGACTGGGTAACCAATGTGGAAGATACTCATTACATCATTGGTTCTGTAGTTGGACCTCATCCCTATCCGGAGATGGTGCGTGATTTCCAGCGGATTATTGGCGATGAAGCAAAGGAACAGATTAAGGAGAAAGAAGGCAGACTGCCTGATTATATTTTAGCCTGTGTTGGTGGTGGCAGTAATGCAATGGGAATTTTTTATCCCTTTGTTGAAGATCAGGAAGTAAATTTAATTGGAATTGAAGCCTCTGGTAAAGGAATTGACAGTGGTGAGCATGCAGCAACTTTATCTGCCGGCAGAGTTGGAGTTTTACACGGCAGCAAATCCTATCTGCTGCAGGATGATGATGGTCAGGTTATACCAGCCTATTCTATTTCTGCAGGGCTTGATTACCCGGGCGTGGGGCCTGAACACAGCTACTTAAAATCAATTGAGCGGGTGGACTATCAGTCAGCAACGGATATGGATGCAGTAGCTGCTTTTAAACTTTTAAGTGAAAAAGAAGGTATAATACCGGCACTGGAGAGTTCTCATGCACTTTCCTATTTAGAAAAACTGGCTCCAAAACTTGATCAGGATCAGATAATTGTGGTTAACCTTTCCGGACGGGGCGATAAAGATATCAATAACTTTAAGAAGATCAGGGAGGCAGAAAAGGATGAATAAAATAACAGCACAATTTAAGGATAAAAAACCTTTAGTAACCTATATCAGTGGTGGTGATCCGAGCCTTGAAATGACGGAAAAGCTAATCTACAGGCTGCAGGATGAGGGTGTGGATATAATTGAGCTCGGAATTCCTTTTTCTGATCCTCTGGCTGATGGCCCGGTGATTCAGGAAGCCTCCCAGAGAGCTTTAAGAGGTGGAACAACCCTAAAGAAACTAATTGCTAAGATTAATCAAATTCAGGATAGGGTTGAGGTGCCGCTGGTTTTAATGGGTTATTATAACTCAGTTTTAAATTATGGAGAAGAAAAATTTGCCCTAGATATAGCTGAAGCAGGAATTTCCGGAGTGATTATTCCTGATCTGCCGGTAGATGAAAAAGCTGAGTTATCTAAATATCTGGCCGAATATGGAGTTTCCCAAATTATGCTGGTAACTCCCAATACTTCAGATCACCGTTTAAAAGAAATTACAGCCAAAAGTTCTGGTTTTCTCTACTGTGTGGCTCATCTTGGGACTACAGGTGATGACCAGCAGGGAGTTTATCCCAAACTGGAAAGCTATCTGGAACGGGTTCGCAATACAGCAGGTGAACTGCCGCTGGGCCTGGGTTTTGGTATTGATGGCCCGGAAAAGGTGAAAAAAATAATTGATTATCCAGATGGAATAATTATCGGTAGTGCTTTAATAAAAGCAATTCAGGCTGGAAATACAGAAGCAGAAATGCTTAATAATGCCGGTGAATTTGTAAACTCTATCAAAAAAGCAATAAATAAAGAGATCTAGTTAGGCAGGCTGTAAATTAAAAGTTATATAGATTTTTCTCGATAAATCCTCCTTATAAGGCCAGAGTTAATTCTGGCCGTTTTTGCTTTTTTGAGATAATAATATTATTTTAAAGCAGGAAAATTAATAGTTAAAGCTAATTATAGAAATATTATTTCAAAAAGATTTTACAGTACTACGTTAAGAAAAGAGGTTAATAAAATGAAAACCCTAATTGTCTACTGGTCTAAAACTGGTTTTGTGAAAAAATATGCTGAATGGTTGGCTGATGAGTTGGAGGCAGATATTATTACAGGGGCAGAAATAACAACAGTTAAATTGAAAGAATATGATTCGTATATTTTTGGAGGTAGTTTGTATGCTGGAGGAATTAATGGTGCTAATTTTATTAAAAAAAATATTAAAGAATTTCAAAATAAAAAAACTATTATTTTTGCAACTGGGGCTTCAGCAGCAAAAACTAACATTATAGAAGAAATAAAAAATAAAAATTTTACAGCAGCAGAACAGGAGAGTTTTGAATTCTTTTATTTGCGTGGAGGTTTTAATTACAATAAATTAGGATTTAAAGATAAAATATTAATGAGTATTATGAAGTGGAAGTTGAATAGAAAAAATAAAAAGGGAGAAGAAATTACAGAAGAGGAGAAAGGAATGCTTGCTGCATATGATAACCCAGTCGATTTTACTAATCGAAATAATATAAAAGAACTGCTTGCTTATCTTAAAAGCTAAAGCTTGTTTTGAGAATTTGTAGTTTTTAAAATTAGACTAAAAGCAAAGAGAAGTCAGTTGAGACTTTACTTGTTGGCCAATAAAAAGCTTAAAAATAAAGAGAAAACATGAGAAAAAAGGAGAAAAAACAAAATAATTTAAAATAATCCTTGACACTGCCTTCTTATAATGCTATACTTTGGGAGATGGAGAAAAAAACAAGTAAGAGTTCCATCGTTAAAAACTAGGAGGAATTTATTTAATGATTTACACAGGAACAGTTAAGTGGTTTGATGGGAAAAAAGGATTTGGATTTATTGAAAGAGAAGATGGAGACGACGTGTTCGCACACTTCT
>NZ_QBLR01000208.1:0-5960 GCF_003070835.1 Halanaerobium sp.
GATGATCTAGTTTCTTTGACTGCTAAAGAAGACTGTTTACTGCTCTTTATCCGAATTAACGGTGAAGAAGAAAAAGAATTTTATTCTATGAAAAAGTCACAAACAATGTAGATACATTTGCTGTTTTAATATGGTCTAACAGTATAATATAACTAAATCTAAATATTAATGGTTTAAAATTATTTTTTTAATGCATTTTAAAAATGAATGAAGCTCTCTTTATGATAAATATTTTAAAACAGAAAACAAAAAGAAAAGAGCTTTATTCTGGATTAAACAGTTTTTATGATAGTTGACAAAGAAATTTTATAGTGCTATAATATGAATGAACACTCATTCAAGGAGTTGATAAAAGTGGCTCAGGAAACTAAAGATAGAATTAGAAAGGCAGCAGTAGAAATCATCTCTCAGGAAGGTTTTTTCAACACGAGAATGCAGGATATAGCTGATCAGGCAGGTCTGGCAGTTGGAACTATTTATAATTATTTTTCCAGTAAGGATAAGGTCCTGGCTTATATTTTTAAAGCAGAGATGAAAAGAAGAATGGAAATCATGTCAGATTTAAAAGAAAAAGATCTTTCAACTAAGGAATTTTTAAAAGAATTTTTAAATAGACATTTTTCAGTTTTAATTGAAAATCCTCACCTCGGCAGGGTGCTTGTTCGCGAAAAAGATTTTTCCCGGGGCGAAAAAAGTGGGCAGATAAAAGAGCATATGAGTTCATTGATTAAAATGCTGGAAAAACTTTTTCAGGCAGGTGTTAAAAAGGGAGAAGTTAAGGAGATTAATACTCATTTAATGGCAGTCTATTTCTTTGGCTCGATGCAGGGAGTTATCGAATATTCGTTAACTCAACCGGAGATGCAGCTTTTAGAGGAAGCTCCCGCTTTTATTTTAGAGAGAATAGATCATATTTTTAATTGATTTAAAAAAAGTAGTTAGCAAAAGGGTGATAAAGGTGTCCACTCCAGTTTATATTGCGGTTTTATTTGTTTTAGCAGTTGCACTATATGTTAGAAAAAAGAAATAAGTTAATTTTAAAAAATTAACTTTGTGTGAGCTGTATCACTGCATTAAATAAAGCAAAGTACTATACTTATATTAGTGAATGAGCAATCATTCATATTAGAGATTTATAATATATGTCAATAAAATTATTTATTAAACGAAAGGAATGATTTTTGTGGAAATTATTAAGTTGAGTGAGTTAGAGGGGACAAAGAACAAAAGAGGAGTAATTGCAAAAGCTGTTTTAAAAAATGATAATGCTCAGGTGATGAACTTAATTTTGTCTGAAGGCGATATTGTACCTGCTCATCAGGTTCCGGTAGATGTGTTTTTCTACATTAAAGAGGGTAAAGGAACTTTAAGAATTGGAGATGAAGCAAGTGTAGTTGAAGCAGGAACAGTTGTGACCTGTCCTCCAAATACAGAGATGGAATTAAAAGCTGATCAGGGTGAAAAATTTGAAGTCTTAAATGTAAAAACACCTTCACTTTAAAAAATAATACCGGCTGTGTAAGCAGCTGGTTTCTTAATAAAATTTTATGAATGAATACTCATTCATAAATTAAGTGTTAGATTAGATAAAGAGAAATGATTAAGAAAAGAGGGGTAATCATGATTGATAAAATAACAGACTGGGTGCTGAAATTTCCAAAAACAGTTTTAATCATAATTTTAATAATCACTGCATTTTTTACTTTCCAGATCTATGACAATGCACGTTTAGAAACTAACCTGGATAAATATAAGCCGGATGATCATCCAGAATTTGTGGCCAGCGAAGAGTACGAGGATTTATTTGGGATCAATGATGCAGTAATTGTAGCGGTGGAGAATAATAGTAATCCAAATGGTGTCTATAATGCGGAGACATTGAAAATGATTGATCAAATATCTCTAGCACTGGAAAAATTGCCGGAAGTAGCAAAAGGGGATGTCAAGAGTCTGACTACAGCTGATAACATTAAGGGAAGTGAATTTGGTCTGGAAGTTGATCCCTTCTATCAAAAGTTACCGGAAAGCCAGGCTGAAATAGATCAGCTGCGGGAAGATGTAGAAGCCAATAAGATGGTTGGAGGTAGGATTGTAGCCGAAGATGGCAATTCTGCCTTAATAATGGCTGAATTAAAAGCTGGAGAAATAGACAGGCTGGAGCTCTATCAAAAAGTTCAGGAGATTGTTAAGCCCTACAGAAGCGGCAGTGAAAAGATTTATATTGCAGGACAGCCAGTAGTTGAGGGAACTTTAGCTCATCTAATGCCTCAGGATATGCAGAAGATGATTCCAATTGTTATCTTTATTATCCTCTTTGTCCTATTTTTAACCCTGCACAGCTTTAAAAGCACCCTGCTGACTATGCTGGTGGTTTTATTTAGCACAATCTGGGCTTTTGGACTGATGTCCTATTTAGGAATTCCAATTTATGCAGTTTCGACAATGATTCCTGTAATGCTGATTGCACTGGGAGTTGCAGACGGGATTCACCTTTTAAGTCATTTAAATCAGGAAATTAAAGCCCAGCCGGAAAGGGATAAACTTGAGTTAATTAAGGATATGCAGCAGCAGCTCTGGAAACCTGTGGTAATGACTTCAATTACAACTGCAGCAGGATTTCTATCATTATTAACTTCAGATGTTCTGCCGATCAGGTATTTTGGCTTATTTACATCAGTTGGTGTAATTTCTGCCATGTTCTTTTCTCTGATTATGATTCCAGCTGGTTTGAAAGTGCTGGGTCTGCCAAATCTTAAAATAAAAAAGAAAGAGCAGAAGGCTGCTGACAGGAAATTTTTTCACAGGTTATCTCAGTTTGTACGGACAAACCGCAGAGCTGTAGTAATCATAACAATCATCATTACGATTATAGCAGCCTATGGTGCCAGCAATATCTGGATTGACTCCAGTATGCTGAGTAAATTTACTGAGAACGAGGAAATCTCACAGGCAGATAATTTTATCAATCAGAACTTTGGCGGTACAACTCAGCTGAATTTAATCTTTAAAGCAGAAGAGAATGATACATTTAAAGAACCAGAATATTTAAAAGATGTCTGGGAACTGCAGAATCAGCTGGAAGAACGTGAATTAATAGGTACAACCTACAGTTTAAATGATTATCTCCGCCGGATTAACAAGGTGATGAACGAGGATCAGGAAGAGTTTAACCGGGTTCCTGAATCCAGGGACTTAGTTGCTCAGTATCTCCTTTTATATTCAATGTCAGGTGATCCGGAAGATTTAGACAGGTTAATTGATTATGACTACAGACAGCTGCATGTACAGCTGAGTTTAAAAACGGATCGGACTCAAGAGATTAAAAGTATTATTGCTGAAATTGAAGGCTTTGCTGCTAATTCATCTTTAAAGGAATTTGAAGTTGAATTTGCCGGCTCGGCCTATACAAATATGATTTTTAGTGGTCTAATTTTAGAAGGTCAGGTTTTAAGTCTGGCAATTTCCTTAGTAGGTGTTTTCTTACTGCTCAGTCTGCTCTTTAAAAGTTTTGCAGCTGGTTTGATCGGAGTGCTGCCAATTGCAGTTACAGCAGTCGTCAACTTTGGATTGATGGGAGGCCTGGGAGTTTCTTTAAACACAACTACAGCCTTAATTTCCAGTATCGCAGTTGGAATGGGAATTGACTATGCAATTCACCTGCTTTCCCGCTATCAGTATTATGGAATCAGAGGCTTTAACAAGGCGGAAACTGCAGATAAAGCAATTAACCTCTCAGGAAGAGCGATTACCTTTAATGCAGTTGTTGTGATTGCAGGATTTATGGTCTTAACCTTCTCTGAGTTTCCTCCCAATAGAGAACTCGGCTGGTTAGTTTCAACAGCTTTATTTGTCAGTCTGATTGGAACCCTGACTCTGGCAGTTGCTTTAATTGATATCATAGAACCTAAATTTATTTTCAAGAAGAGAAAGGATGATCAAAATGAGGAATAAAATAATAATTACAGTTGCTGTACTGGTAGCTTTAATGACAGTTTTTGGGACAGTTTCGGCTGCTGAGCTAAGTGGGGAAGAAATCATGGAAAAAGTGTATAGTCGTGAAACTGGAGACAGCAGAACTTCTAATCTCGAGATGATTTTAATTAACAGCCGTGGTGCTGAGCGAGTGAGAGAGATCAAGCAGTATGAGAAGGACTTTGGCGAGGTTGAAAAGAAAATAATGTTCTTTATTTCTCCGGCAGACGTGCGCAACACCTCCTTTATGAACTGGAGCTATGATTCAGATCAAAGTGATGACCAGTGGATTTTTCTGCCTGCTTTAAATAAGGTAAAGAGAATTTCTTCTGAAAACAAGAGTGACTATTTTATGGGCTCAGATTTTACCTATGATGACCTGGGAGATAGAACACTGGCCGAAGATGAGCACAATTTAATTGGAGAAGATACAATTGATGGTAAGGAAGTTTATGTGGTAGAAAATATTCCGGTTGCTGAAGACGATTTATACAGCAGAACAGTAACTTATGTCTGGCAGGATAACTGGATTGGTCTTAAAAAAGAGTTTTATGATCAGGAAGGCAAACTTCTCAAAGTCTTAACTGTTAATCAGCTTGAAGAAATAGATGGAATTCTAACCATTGTTGATAATGAAATGCATAATCTGCAGAGTGACCACCGAACAATTTTAAGAACCAGTGAAGTTGAATATAACACTGAAGTTGATGAGAACTTATTTAGTGAAAGAATGATGAAGCGTGGATTATAAAATTATAGATAATGATAAATAAAATATGATAGTTTATACAGGAGGTTTTATTATGAAGATTCTAAAAGGAGAAAAATCATTTTCTCTAACTCTGATAATATGCCTGGCTGCAGCAGCTCTGCTATTCAGCAGCTCTATTGCCGGGGCAGCTTATATCAGTCATCAGATTACGGGTTATACTGCTTATGATCTGGAAAATAGTTCAGAACTATATTCATATTTGGAATATGATCTTAAGCTTGAACAGCGCTTAGAAAATGGTCAGTTTGTTTTGAATCCAAAATTACAGATAAATACACTTGAAGAAGAATTAGAGCTTGAGCTTTATGAAGGATATTTAGATTATTATTTTTCCAATGCAGATTTGAGAATCGGGCGCCAAATTATTAGCTGGGGCAAGGCAGATGGCCTGACAGTAACTAATTTAATAAATGATCAGAGCAGAGTTCAGCGTCCCTTTGTTAATCCAGATGATCGCTTTCTAGGTAGTGATGGCTTTAAATTAGATTATTATACTGATAGTGGAACTCTGGAGGCAGTTTTAACTCTTCCGCCAGCAGATTCAGATTTAGATGCCGATCAGTCAGGCTTTGGTCTCCGTTATTCAGTACTCGGGATGGGCTCTGACTATGAAATCAGTGCTGGCTCATTTCCCCAGTACAATCCCATGCTGGAAGTATATAATCAGCTAACAGGCAGCAGTGAAGCTCTCTACAGAGACCAGAATTTCATTGGCGGCAGTTTTTCTAATGACCTGGGAAAATTTGTTTTAAAAGGAGAAGGAGCTTACTTTTTCGACCGCGACTATCTGCAGCAGACACAGCAGGGTCCACAGATTGTAGAGAATAATGAGCTGGAAGTTTTATTGGGCATCGATTATTATCTGGGAGATTATTTAATAGCTCTACAGGCAAAAGAAGGAATCCTAATCGATGAGCCAAATAATTTGATGCGAGATAAAAGTATAGGAGAATATTCCTTAATGGTGCAGAGATCTTTTGTGCGGGATAACTTAAATGTGGAAAACTGGCTGATTTATAGAGAAATGCCGGAGCTGCCGAATATGGAAGATACTCTTCTCTGGCGGTCGCGCTTAACTTATGATTATTCTGATCAGCTGACTTTTTCTACCGGAGTTGATCATGTAATTGATGGACCTGATAAAAGTGAAATCTTTGCTCAAATAGAATATAGATTTTAATTAATCTTTTCTTTGGTGTTATTAATAGTTATATTA
>NZ_QBLR01000209.1:0-7225 GCF_003070835.1 Halanaerobium sp.
AATTAGATCCATTTTGTTATAATATAATTTATTTATTAACATTTTATACAATTTTACTCCCCTCCCCCGGGGAGTTTTTCTTTTTTAAAATCATTTAAATTAACAAAAGTAATTATAGCTTTCATGACAGAGTATTTTCAAGTATTCTATTAATAATTATCTTTAATGCTTGATAAAGATTAAATTAAGTATCAGAAATAGTTGAAATATTTGTCAGAATATTTTATAATTATAATTGTAAACGTTACCGAAAGCGTTAACGACATTTAGCTAAGAAAAGAATTATAAGATAAAAAGATTAATAATTAGGTGATATTATGAGAGTTACAATAAAAGATATAGCAAAAGAAGCAAATGTATCAGTAACGACAGTATCTCGAGTTTTAAATAATAAACCTGATGTTGGTGATGACACAAGAGCTAAAATATTAAAAATAATAGATGAAATGAATTATAATCCAAATAGTGTAGCTCGTGGACTCGTAATGCAGAAAACTCATACTATTGGACTAATCATCCCCGATATCAGCAACCCCTTTTTTCCTCAGATAGTAAGAGCTGTTGAAGATAAAGCACAGAAACTTGGTTATTCTGTAATTTTATTTAATACAGACAATCATTTGGAAAGAGAAAGAAAAGCAGTTGAATTATTTAAAAGTAAGCAGCTTGATGGTTTAATTGTTTCTCTTTCTCTTGGTAATGAAAAAATACTAAAAGATTTAAAAGCTGAAAATTACCCAGTAGTTCAGATAGATAGATCTGTCTTAGACCATCACTATCCTCTAATTAGTATTGATAACAAGAAATCTGCTTATCAGATGGTTCAATATATGATAAAAAAGGGCTATAAAAAGATCGCACATATTAGTGGTGATTTAAATACTACAACTGCTCGCGATAGATTAGAAGGGTACAAAAAGGCGCTAAAAAAATATGGAATCCCAATAAAGAACAAATATATAATTGAAGGTGAATATACTCAAAATTCTGCCTATCAAGCAATGCAGTCTTTACTGAATTTAAAAAATAGGCCTAAAGCAATTTTTGCAGCTAATGATTTAAGTGCAGCAGGGGTTTATAAAGCTCTTTTTGAAGCAGATTTGAAAATCCCTGAAGATATGGCAGTTGCTGGTCATGATGATATTAATTTAGCCTCACTTTTAAAACCAGAACTTACAACAATGCGTCAGCCAAAATATGAGATGGGAGAAAGAGCAGTAACAATTCTTTTGAAGATGATTAATCAGCAGAATTTTGAAATTAAGGACCAAATATTAACCACTGATTTAATTATTAGAGAATCAGTTTGAGCAAAGAATTATAAAGGGCAGGTGAGTTAATTGTCAAAAATACTTGTTATTGGCAGTATGAATATGGATTTAGTTGTTGAAACAGAGAGGTATCCTGAGGAAGGTGAAACCATTATTGGAGGAGAATTCCAACAAATTCCAGGTGGTAAAGGAGCTAATCAAGCTTTGGCAGCTGCTAAATTAGGAAAAGATGTTGAATTTATTGGAGCTTGTGGAGATGATAGTTTTGCTCCTAAATTAAAATCTAGCTTAAAAAATGGTGGAGCTAAAATTGACCATATCTTTGAGATTGAAGGTGTTAGTACAGGTGTGGCAGTAATTACTGTTGATAAAAACGGAAACAATAGAATAATAGTTTCTCCTGGTGCTAATTATGAGCTGCTTCCTGAAAAAATAGAAAAAATTAGAGATAAAATAATTGAAGCCGAAATTATACTTTTACAGCTGGAAATTCCGCTTAATACTATTGAAAAAATTGTAGAAATTGCTTCAAAAAATAAGACCAAGATTATATTAGATCCTGCACCAGCTCAGAAATTATCAGATAGTATTTTAGAAAAAATAGATTATCTACTGCCGAATGAAGGTGAATTAGATTTATTATTAAAAGATCTAAAAACAAAAAGCCGATCTGAAAAAATCAAGCTTCTTTTGGAAAAGGGTGTTAAAAATATTGTAGTAACTGAAGGAGAAAAAGGAATTAACTATTATGGTCAGGAAAAAGAAATTCATGTAGATACATTAAAAGTTAAAGCTGTTGATACTACAGCAGCAGGAGATGTATTTGCAGGGGCCTTTGCTGCTAGTTTAACTGCTGAAAAAGATTTGGAAAAAGCATTACAGTTTGCAGTTCAGGCTGCAGCCTATTCAGTAACTAAAATAGGAGCACAAAGTTCTATTCCCGATAAAAAAGAATTAACTGAATTCCTTGCAGAAAGGAGCAAATAAGATGAAAAAAAATGGAATAATTAATAGTGAATTAGTTAGAGTGATTGCTGAAATGGGTCACAAGGATGGCTTGACGATTGCAGACTGCGGCTTGCCAATTCCAGAGAAAGTTGAAAGAGTTGATTTATCACTGACTAAAGGCTATCCTAAATTTTTGGAAATATTAAAAGCTGTATTAAATGATTTAGTTGTGGAAAAAGCAATTTTAGCTGCTGAAATTAAAGAAAAAAGCCCTAAATTAGAAGCAGAAATCATAAAAATGCTTCCTGATATAGAAATTGAATATATTCCACACACTGAGTTCAAAAAAGAAACAAATAACTCCAGAGCTGTAGTTCGAAGTGGAGAAATAATTCCATATGCTAATATCATTTTGATTTCAGGAGTTGATTTTTAAATGGCAAAAGAAACTGTTTTGGAAATGAAAAACATCACCAAAACCTTTCCTGGAGTTAAGGCCTTAGATAAAGTTAATTTTTCTCTTAAAAAAGGAGAAGTTCATGCTTTATTAGGTGAAAATGGAGCTGGGAAATCTACTTTAATGAAAGTTTTGAATGGTATTCATCAGCGTGATGAAGGAGAAATAATTGTAAAAGGTGAATCAGTTAAGTTTGAAAACACTAAAGAAGCTCAAAATGCAGGTCTTGCAATAATTCATCAAGAATTAGAACTTATTCCTTATCTAAATGTTGCTGAAAATATATTTTTAGGCAGAGAAGATAGAAATGGAATTTTTATTAATTACCAAAAACTTTATCAAAAAACAAGTGAAGTACTTGATATGCTGGGAGTGGATATTGATCCTAAAGCTAAGATTAAAGACCTAAATATTGGCAGCCAGCAGATGGTAGAAATAGCAAAAGCTGTTTCGCAAAATGCTGATATACTGGTAATGGACGAACCTACATCTTCTTTAACGAATCAAGAAATTGATATTTTGTTTGAACTGATCGAGAGATTAAAACAGCAGGAGATAGCTATAGTTTATATTTCTCATCGCTTAGAAGAAGTTTTCGAAATTTGTGACAGAGTTACTGTTTTGAGAGATGGTCAGTTTGTAGATGAGGTTGAAACTTCTGCCACTAATGAAGATCAATTAATTAAAATGATGGTTGGGCGAACAATTGAAGACCGTTTCCCTAAAATGAATTTTAGTCCAACTGAAGAAATTTTAAAAGTTGAAAATTTAACTGTTCCTAAAGAAATAAAAAATGCTTCTTTTTCTTTGAAAAAAGGAGAGATATTAGGTATTGCTGGTTTAATGGGATCTGGAAGAACCGAACTGGCAAAAGCAATATTTGGAGTTTTTAAAGAAAAAAGTGGGAATATCTATTTTAAAGGAAAAAAAATCGAAATAAATTCACCTGCTGATGCTATAAATACAGGTATATATTATCTTAGTGAAGACCGAAAAGAAGAAGGTTTAGTCCTCGGACTTTCAGTTGCTAACAATATAAGTATCTCAGTTTTAAAGTCAATGTTAAAAGCAAATACTTTTATCAATAAATCTGCTGAGACTGATTTAGCAGAAAAATATATTGAAGATTTAAAGATCAAAACTCCGTCTGAAAAACAGCTTGTTAAAAATCTTAGTGGGGGAAACCAGCAAAAAGTTGTGATTTCCAAATTGCTTTCTACTAAACCAGAAATTGTAATTTTTGATGAACCTACCCGCGGAATAGATGTGGGTGCTAAGCGGGAAATATACAATTTGATGCAGGAATTAATTAATGAAGGAGTTGCAGTTATTTTAATATCTTCAGAATTACCTGAAGTTTTAAATTTAAGTAATAGAGTTATAGTGATGCATGAAAAAGAAATTATGGGCGAACTAGATGCCGCTGTTGCTGATCAAGAATCTGTAATGAAGCTGGCAACTGGGAGGAGGAATTAAACAAGTGAATAATGAAAATAATACCAGTAAAAAAAATTTTTTAGAAATTATAAATAAATTTAAAACAGGAATTGGATTATTAATTTTAGTAATTGTGCTTTCATTTTTGAGTCCTTATTTTTTAGCAATACCAAATGTTTTAAATATTATTAGACAGGTTTCAATTATAGCAATAGTTTCTTTTGGAATGACTATGGTAATTTTGACTGGAGGAATTGATCTTTCAGTTGGTTCAATGCTTGCTTTTTCTGGTGCAATTACAGCTGGAATGATGGTTAATTCGGGTTTAAATGTATTTCTGGCAATTTTAATTGGATTAGCTGCCGGTACTGCCTTAGGATTTTTTAACGGTTTAGCAGTTGCTAAGGCTAAATTACCTGCTTTTATAGTGACTTTAGCGATGATGACAATTGCCCGTGGTTTTACCCTCATATATACGGATGGGCGTCCAATATCAGGTTTTAATGAAACTTTTAGATTTTTTGGTGCAGGATATTTGGGAAGAATACCAATTCCAGTTGTTATCATGTTTATATTTTTAATAATCATTTATATTTTACTCAAAAAAACACCACTGGGGCGGTACATTTATGCTATAGGTGGTAATGAAACTGCTACAAAACTTTCTGGAATTAATACTGACAAAATTAAAATAGCTGTTTATGCTTTAAATGGATTTTTAGCTTCAGTTAGTGGTATAATATTAACATCAAGATTAAACTCTGCCCAACCGATGTCTGGTGAAGGCTATGAATTAGATGCTATTGCTGCTGTTGTTTTAGGTGGTACAAGTCTTTCGGGTGGAAGTGGTACAGTTATTGGAACAATTGTCGGTGCTCTGATAATTGCTGTTTTAAATAATGGTTTAAATCTTTTAAATGTATCTTCATTTTATCAGTTAGTTGCTAAGGGTGCTGTTATTCTGCTTGCTGTCTTTCTAGACCGTAAAAGTCAGCAGTAGTAATATATATAGATAAAAAAATATATTAATTAGGGGGTGAGTTTTCACTAGCTTCTTTGGTGTGATTCAAACAATTCATTAAAAATTATTAGAAGAATTAATCTCAAGGAGGAATTAAAATGAAAAAATTAACTATTGTTTTAGCCTTATCTATAATTTTAATTGTTGGTGTATCTGCAGGAGCTGCAGCGCAGGATATTAAAATTGGTCTTGCAGTTTCTACTCTTAATAATCCATTTTTTGTTGATCTTAAAGATGGTGCAGAGGCTATGGCAGAAGAAATGGGAATAGAAATTTTAACTGTTGATGCTCAAGATGATGCCGCAAGTCAGTTAAGCAGTGTTGAAGATTTATTAATCAGACAGATTGATGTATTAATAGTAAACCCTGTTGATGGTAACGCTGTTGTTTCAGCAATCACAGCAGCTAATGATGCAGGTGTCCCTGTAATTACAGTTGATCGTGGTGCAGAAGGTGGAAATGTAGCAAGTCACATCGCTTCTGATAATGTTGCTGGTGGAGAAATGGCTGGGGACTTTATTGCTGAGCAGTTAGGTGAAACTAGAAAAGTGGTTGAATTAGAAGGTATTCCGGGAACATCTGCTGCCAGAGATAGAGGAGAAGGATTTAATAAGGCTATGGACAAATATCCTGATTTAGAAGTAATTGCCCGTCAGCCTGCAGCTTTTGACCGTGCAGAAGGTATGACAGTTATGGAAAATATCTTACAGGGTAACCCAGAAATTGATGCTGTTTTTGCTCACAATGATAATATGGCTTTAGGTGCAATGGAAGCTATAGAAGCTGCTGGCCGTAATATGGCTGCAACAGTTGCTCAAAAGCCTGCATTAATGGGTGAAATGTCCGTTGAGATAGCAGTTAAAGTTGTTAATGGAGAAGAAGTTGATGAATATACTCCAGTACCTTTAGAATTAATTACTGAGTAAATTCTTAGATATTTGGGTTGTATAATTAACGTTGTGAAGCAAAAACTGTAAATCTAAAAAACCTAAATATTAGACAAAGACCAAGGCCCTTCTTTTAAATTCTAGAAGGGCCTTTTTTAAAAATATATAATTATTATTTGATATTATGCAAATTCTTAAATGATTTGACAATATTTCTCATTAAAACTTGATTGGTAACTGTGCCAACTCCACCTGGAACAGGAGTAAGAGCCTTTACTATTTCAGCTGCTGAAGCAAAATCAACATCTCCCAGTAATTTGCCATCGATAAAATTAGTACCGACATCAATAACTACTGAATCTTCATCCAGCATCTCACCTTTTATCATTTCTGCTCTCCCAACTGCTGCCACTACTATATCTGCATTTTTTAATTCCCATTCTAAATCCCTGGTCCGAGAATGACACATAGTTACTGTAGCGTGTTTTTGCTGTAATAAAATTGAAACTGGTTTACCGACAATATTGCTTCTACCAACAACAACGGCTCTCTGCCCTTTGATCGGAATATCATAATAGTCTAGGATTTCCATACAGGCTTCAGCTGTGGCAGGATTTAAAGTTTCAAGACCAACAAAAAGCTTTCCTAAAGAAGCAGAAGTTATGCCTTCTACATCTTTTTGAGGATTGATCATTTCCAGGCTGTCTTTTAATTCAGCTGGAAGAGGTTGCTGAACCATAATTGAAGTTATTTTATTGTCTTTATTTGCTTTTTTCAGGAGAGCTTTAAATTTTTCAGGCTGGTTAATAAGCTGTTGATATTCAAATTCAATTCCTATTGCCTCACAATTTTTTTCTATTCGGGAAGCATAAGCTTTGCTTGCAGCATCTTCACCATACTGCAGCACAATAAGGTGGGGCGCCGCACCAGTTTCGCTTTTAAGATTTTCAACTTCTTTAATTAAACTTTCTTTAATCTCAGCTGCTAATTTTCTGCCGCTTAATTCTTTCATTTCGTCACTTCCTTTGATTAAATAATAAATTTGTAAGTTCAGATGCAAAAATATAACTAATTTGCAAGCTCAATAATTTCTGCTTTAAGGCGTGAACTTTCTTTTTTTAATTTTAAATATTCATTTTTTATATTTTCTTTATATTCCTGATTGTCAAGGCTTTTAAGATTGATTTTAACATTAGCAATTGCA
>NZ_QBLR01000210.1:0-5912 GCF_003070835.1 Halanaerobium sp.
ATAGATAATAATTATAAAAATAATAAAACGAATGAGAATGTTATTATTTCTTTAACTTCATTTCCTGCTAGAATAGATAAAGTTTGGATAGTTATTGAAACATTACTAAGACAAACTAAGTCACCTAACAAAATAATTCTTTGGTTAGCTGAGTCAGAATTTAATTCAATAGATGATTTACCTAATAACTTGTTAGAGCAACAAGAATATGGTTTAGAAATAAAATTTTGTGAAAATTTGCGTTCTCATAAAAAATATTATTATTCAATGAAATGTTATCCTGAAAGTATTATCATAACTGTAGATGATGATACTTTTTATCCTGAAAATTTAGTTGAAAAGTTATTAAATGCACATAAAAAATATCCAAAAGCAGTTTGTTGCAACCTTGCTCACCTCATTACCAGTAAGAATGGCAATATAGCTCCATATAAAGAATGGGAATCAGGATCTCCAGGATATAAAGGCCCTTCATTTAATTTAATTCCAATTGGATGTGAAGGAGTTTTATATCCCCCGAATTCTTTAAATGATAATGTGTTCGATAAAAATAAAATAAAGAGTATTTGTCCTAAAGCAGATGATCTTTGGTTAAAATCAATGGCTACTATTAATAAAGTTAAAACTGTCAAAACTAATAAAACATCGATAGATTATGCTAATTTATTAACAGCAAAGAGCGGGTCATTAAATTCTATAAATGTGGATAAAGATTTAAATGATAAACAATTAGCTAATATAATTGAAGAATATCCAGAATTAAGAGATGTTTGGAACTGATAAATATGTAAGGGGTAAAAAAAGTGGAAATTTTATATTATTTCGAAAATAAAGAAACTTATATGGATATGTGGCAGCAAGTTCACATTTTTGATGAATTAGAGAAAAAAAATTGCAATATTAAAGTTTTTAGTCCAAATGATTTCAGAAACATATATGAAGCAAATGAAAAATTATTAGAACATATAAAAGTTAATGACATTGATTTATTCATGACACCTTATGGAGAAGAAAAGCTTTATATAGAAACACTCAAACAAATCAAAATGGAAAGCATTCCAACTTTATTGATATGTTTTGATAATTTATTAATTCCTTATAGACATAAAAGCATTTCAAAATATTTTGATTTAGTATGGCTTACCTCAAAAGAGACCAAAAACAAATTTGAGGAATGGGGAGCAAATATAATAGTTCAGCCGTACGCAGCAAATCCTCATTTTTTTAATCCCAGTTATAAAAGTGAAATAAATAAAGTTGCTTTTGTTGGAACTCCATATGGGAGTAGAACTAATATGATAAATAATTTAGTGAATAATAGAATAAATACTACATTATTTACTAAAATTGATTCTAAACATGAAAAAAATATTTTAAGAAAAATTTATAGTAAACTATTTTCAAATTTAGAATCAATATATAATTTATTAAAGTTTGATATTGGTCGCAGAATTATTCTTGGGGCTTTAAAACAGAATTTATTGCCATCAAGCAAGCTTGAATTAAATAGTGATTTTTTGGAAGTGAAAAGTCAAGTTGAATTTAATAACTTATCAAAAATATATTCGAATTTTGCATTATCTTTATCTAGTACATCTGCACGAAATACAGGTATATTAAAATCTCCAGTTAATGTCATTAATTTAAGAACTTTTGAGATTCCAATGTGTGGGGGATTACAGTTCTGTAGATATTTTGAAGAGATATCAAATTATTTTGAAGAGGATAAAGAAATAATTTTTTATAGGAACGATCAAGAGCTCGTTGAAAAAGCAAAATTTTATCTTAATCCAAAGCAAAATAAGAAAAGGAAAAAAATGAAATTAGCAGCCAGAAAGCGTGCAGAAAATGAGCACACTTGGTTTATTAGATTTAAAAAGATATTTGATTATTTTAATATTAGATATTAAAATGATTACTAATTGTTTTGATTTTTTGGGAGGTACTTAAATATGTCAAATAAAATTTGTTGTATAGGACTTGGTTATATAGGGTTGCCAACTGCAACCATGTTTGCTGTAAATGGTCATCAAGTAGTCGGAGTAGATGTGCAGGACCATGTAATAGATACGATAAATGATGGCGATATTCATATAGAAGAACCTGGTTTAAAAGAAATGGTTAAAGGTGCAGTAATGGAAGGTAATTTAAGTGCTTCTTTAGAACCGGTAGAAGCAGATGTATTTATTATTGCTGTGCCAACACCGTTAACTGAAAATAAAACTGCAAATCTAGAATATGTAAAAGATGCAACCGAAAGTATCTTACCCTATCTTAAAAAAGATAACCTGGTTATAATTGAATCTACAATTGCTCCTAGAACTACAGAAGATGTGGTTTTACCTATTTTAGAAAATGCTAATTTAGAATTAGGAGAAGAACTATTTGTAGCTCACTGTCCAGAAAGAGTATTACCCGGTCAAATCATTCAGGAACTAGTTAATAACAATCGAATTATCGGTGGGATTAATGAAAAATCAGCTTTGAAAGCAAGAAGAATCTATAAAAGCTTTGTTCAGGCTAATATGTACATAACAGATGCAACAACAGCTGAAATGGTAAAATTAATGGAAAATACATATCGTGATGTTAATATAGCTCTGGCAAATGAGCTAGCTAAAATAGCAGAAGAAAATAAAATCGATATCTGGGAAGCAATAGCTCTAGCAAATAAACACCCAAGAGTAAATGTTCATCTCCCAGGACCTGGTGTTGGTGGTCACTGTCTGGCAGTTGATCCCTGGTTTATAGTTGAAAGTGCACCAGGAAAGGCAAAGATGATAGAATTATCCAGAAATATCAATGATAGTATGCCAGAATTTGTAGTTAGAAATGTAAAAGAAATATTATTTGGCATCGGTGATCCTAAAATATCTATTTTTGGCATAACTTATAAAGGGAATGTAGATGATTTAAGAGAAAGTCCAGTACTTGAAATAATAGAAATACTTGAATCAGAAAACATTGACTTAGGTATTTATGATCCTCATATTTCAGAACCTCAAAAAAGCGAATATGGTTTAAGTGAATTAGAAGAATCAGTTTCAGGTTCAGATATCATTATTATTGGAGCCGATCACAATGAATTTGAAGACATAGATCCAGCAAAACTTGCTCCTGAAATGAGAAATACTAAAGTTTATGATACTAAAAATATCTTAGATAAAGAAAAATGGGAAAAAGCAGGGTTTAAAGTTATCAAAATAGGAGATTATTCTGACTATGCCTGGCATAAAAAATATGGTGTAGAGGAACTCGATAAATAAATATTCGCTATTGTAATGGAGGTTAATAATGATTAAAGTAATGACTGTTTTTGGTACCAGACCGGAAGCAATAAAAATGGCGCCAGTAATTAAAGCCTTAGAAAAAGAAAAAAATATAAAAACAATTGTAACAGTAACTGCACAGCACAGAGAAATGCTGGATCAGGTTTTAGAATTATTTGAGATCACACCTGATTATGATTTAGATATTATGAAAGACAAACAGACTTTAAGTGGAGTAACTGCCAGAGTGTTAATGAGGATTAAAGAAGTATATGAAAAAGAAAAACCAGATCTAGTATTAGTTCACGGAGATACTTCCACTACCTTTGTTTCCTCTCTGGGAGCCTTATATCAGCAGATAAAGGTGGGTCATGTTGAAGCAGGTCTTAGAACCCATAACAAATACTCTCCCTTTCCTGAGGAAATGAACAGGCATCTTACAGGAGTTATTGCAGATCTTCACTTTGCTCCAACTGAATTGGCAAAAGAAAATCTTTTAAAAGAGAATGTTGATTCAGAAAAAATAACTGTGACAGGTAATACAGTTATTGATGCTTTATTAGATGTTGTAGATGATAATTATCAGTTTGAAGATGAATTATTAAAAAGTATTGATTTTAAAAACAAAAAGATTATCTTATTAACAGCTCACCGCAGAGAAAATCTGGGTAAGCCTATGGAAAATATTTTTGATGCGATCAATGATATCTTAATAGAAAATGGTGAAGCTGAAGTTGTTTTTCCAGTTCATCTAAATCCAGTAATCAGAGAACTGGCTGCTGAAAAATTTGAAGATGCAGCTCGAATACATTTAATTGAGCCACTTGATTACGAGCCTTTCATTAATCTGATGAATAAATCATATTTAATTTTAACAGATTCAGGTGGAATTCAGGAAGAAGCACCTTCTTTAGGTAAACCTGTATTGGTTTTAAGAGATACTACCGAAAGACTAGAAGCTGTTAATGCTGGAACTGTAAAAAAAGTAGGTACAGATATGAAAAATATTTATAACAAAGCCAATGAGTTATTAAATGATGAGAATACTTATGATAAAATGTCAAAGGCATCTAATCCTTATGGTGATGGAAAAGCAAGTGATAGGATTTTAAGAAAAATATTGATAGAATTTAACTAAATCATTATAAAAAAAGGTGAAATTTTATGAAAATAATTCATGTTGAAGATTACTTTGATCCTACAGCTGGGTATCAAATAAATGAATTACTATATGCTTCTAAAGACTTTGACAATGAAGTATATCTTATAACTTCAGATGATATGTCTCCTTTTCACAAGAAAGTAGATATTTGTCAAGATGAAAAATTTGAAAATAAAACAGATGTAAAAATAATAAGATTAAAATCTTTGTTTAAATTATCTAGTCGATTAATATTAAAAGATTTTATTAAAACTATTAAAAACATAAAACCTGATGTGATATTTATGCATGGTATTGCTGATTTTAAAGATTTAATATTATTAAAAAGAAAACAGGATTTTAAAATTGTTAGAGATTGTCATATGTCTTGGGTGGCAGCAAAAAATAAATTCCGGAAACCATTTTATTTTTTTTATAAGTTGACTTTTGCAAATATTATTAATAAGACAGATAAATATCATAAGATATATGCTTTAGGTAATGAAGAATTAGAATATTTACACAATATTGGAATAAAAGATAAAAAAACAGATTTTTTACCTCATGGCTTTAATGACGATATAATGTATTATGACAAGAAACAACGTCAAAAAATAAGAAAAAAATTTAATTTAGATAATAATATTGTAATTTCATATATTGGAAAATTAAATGAATCCAAAAGACCTGATTTATTAATTAATATTATTAATGAACTTGATAAAGAATTTATAAATACTTATAATATTAGTTTGCTATTTATTGGTCCTCAAAATAAAAAATATATGAATTTATTTAATAGAAAATTAAATTCTCTTAACTTTGAATTAGAATATAGAGTTGAAGACTCAAAACCGTTTAGAGAATTGAGAAAATATTTTTCAGCGAGTGATATAATGATTTTCCCAAAACAAACTACATTAAGTTCAATTCATGCTCAAATTTGTGGTTGTCCAGTAATAATGGAAGATCATAAATCTAATAGAGAGAGAGTAATTAATAATGATAATCTTTATCCAGAAAACAATTTCAAGAAAGCAGCAAACATTTTGAAAAGATTGATAGAAAATCATGAATATATTAAAGAAAATAATTTATGTAATAGAGAAATTTTATCTGATAGAGAATATAAAAATCAGATAAATAAATTATATAATGATTTAGAATAAGTCAACATTTTAGAAATGAGTGGGCATAGAAACATTATAATGTTTCTATGCCTGTCAAAGTGTTTAGATGATTAAGTTAAAAAATCTTCTTTTAAAAAAATATGAATAATAATTTGATAATATAGATATTTAAATCAACCAATGGGAATATATTTATAGTATGTTGATTTTTTTGTATTACTTCTGTAGATAATAATTTTTCTACGCATGTATTAGAATTTTTAACTTTAGGTACTCCAGTTTTTGAACTTAATGTTGATGGAATTTCAGAACAGATTTCTGAAATTTTAGAGTTGACTGGTTATAGATTCTAGAAATAGCAAAGAATTATCT
>NZ_QBLR01000211.1:0-5897 GCF_003070835.1 Halanaerobium sp.
ATTTAATGAAGATTAGTGGAATTGCTAAAAATTTGCTCACTCTTACTTTTATAAGTTAATAATCCCTTAAGACAAAAGAGAGTGACATTTTGCATTACAAAATAATTTAAAGGGGTGTTTATTAATGATGAATGTTGGTAAGAAGGTTTTAATTCTAACTCTGGCTTTTCTATTTCTAGTTGGAGGTATGTCTCTGGCTCAGGATCTTCCTAGAGAAGAGACCTTAGTTGTTTCTGGAGCAATGTGGGGACCTCCATCAACCTGGAATGTTCTAATTCCTAACCCTACTCCAGGTACAGGTGGCTTAGTTTATGAAACAATGTTCTCTTACAACCCACTTGAAAACGAATATCAGCCCTGGTTGGCTGAAAGTGGAGAATGGGTTTCCGACAATGAATATGTTCTTAATTTAAGAGAAGGTATTAATTGGACAGATGGTGAAGAATTTAATGCAGAAGATGTTGTCTTTACTTATGAACTTGCAAAAGATAACTCTATAATGTATTCACCTGTCTGGGACTGGATGGAATCTGTAGAGGCAGAAGATAATTATACAGTTAGATTTACCTTCAGTGAACCACATTATGCAGAATGGGATTCTGAATTATATCAGCGTTACATTATCCCAGAACATATCTGGAGTGAAATTCCATCTGACGAATTAATTACCAGAACAATGAAAGATCCTGTTGGTACTGGTCCATATATGGCCAGAGAAGCTGGTCAGGATAGAATGGTCTGGGAAAGAAATGAAGACTGGTGGGGTAATGATGTTTTTGGTCAGCCTACACCAAAATACATTGTTGACTTAGTAAACCAGAGTAACAATGTTGTTATGGGTATGCTGATGAAGGGTGAGCTTGATTTAAGTAATAACTTCCTACCTGGAATCCAAAAAGTTAAAGACCAATTTGGTTTAGAAACTTGGTACGAAGAAGAACCATATATGCTTTCCTGGAACACAGCTAATATGTACATGAACACAACCAGAAAGCCAATGGACGATGTTAAATTTAGAAGAGCAATGGCCTTTATGGTAGATCAGCAGGCAATTGTTGACCGTGTATATGGTGGTTTAGTACAGGCTGCTAATCCTACTGGTTTATTTGGAGAAGGTTGGTTAGAATATTTAGATGAAGAAGTAGTAGAAGATTATGGTTTTGAATATAATACTACTAAAGCCAAAGCATTATTAAATGATGCAGGTTATGTAGATGCAGATGGTGATGGTTGGAGAGATATGCCTAATGGAGATCCATTAGAACTAAGTATTATTGTTCCTAGTGGCTGGACAGACTGGATGTCAGCTGTTAGAGTTATTTCTCAAAATGCTGAAGAAATTGGGGTAAATATTACACCTAACTTCCCAGATTCCTCACTATTTGATAATAAGCGTTTCAATAAAGACTTTGATATGCTGATTGGTAACTTTAACACTACTCTTTCTTCAAATCCATTTGATTACTGGGATGGTGTAGCAAACGAGAGTATTCATGGCGAAACAATCAGTAATGGTAACTGGGGTGCTTATGATAACCCTAAACTCTTTGATTTAATTGATAAATTTAACATGACAAAGAATGAAACTGAAAAACAGGAAATTGCTTCTGAGATTCAGAGAATTCTTTTAGAAGAAATGCCAACAGTACCTCTCTGGCATAATGGTCTCTGGGCTCAGCAGACAACAAATAATTGGACTAACTGGCCAAATGAGGATGATCCTTATGGTGTTCCAGTAAGTTGGGGTAATGCTTATCAGTTAGGTATGATTCATACCTTAATTGGGCTGGAACCAGCAGAGTAAAAGTCAAAACAATTGAATTGAGTTATTAATACAGGTCCGATAATTTTTTATCGGGCCTGTTATTTAGAAAGGAGCAGCAAAAGATGGGTAAATATTTGCGGAAAAAATTAATTATCTATATTATTACATTTATTCTGGCAGTAACAATTAATTTTATAATTCCCAGAATGATGCCTGGGGATCCAATCCAATCACTTTTGTCACGTTTTTCCGGTATGGAGGGCGGACGTGAAATTTTGCAGGATCAACTTACCCTGCTTTTTAATTTAGATCAGCCTCTATGGGAACAATATCTTAATTTTTGGAAATCAGTTTTTACGCTTGATTTCGGAATTTCAATTATTCAGTTTCCAACACCAGTAATAGATATTATAAAAAGAGCTATTGTCTATGATCTGGCAGTTCTGTTTCCTGCAATTATATTAAGCTGGATTGTTGGTAATAAACTGGGTGCTTATTCCGGGACAGATAAAAAAGTCGATAATGCTTCAATGCCATTCTTTTATTTTTTAGCTTCCTCACCATATTTTTGGATGGCCGGGATTATAGTATTTTTCTTTGGGGTGGTTATTGGCTGGTTCCCAATCAGTGGAGCCTACAGTTCGACGGCCTCACCTGCTTTTACCTGGAATTTTATAGCTGATTTTTTACATCACTGGTTTTTGCCGTTTTTTACTATGTTTTTGGTTCAGCTCGGTGGCTGGGCAATCGGTATGCGCAATATGATCATGTACGAAAAAAGTTCAAATTATTCTAAGTATATGGAGACTCTGGGTGCCTCTAAAAAATTGATCAGGCGTTATGGCTTTCGTAATGGTGTTTTACCACAGGTTACAGGTCTGGCTTTAAGAATTGGTCGAATTGTTGGTGGCGCAATAACAGTTCAGGTGGTATTTAATTATCCCGGTCTCGGTAGAATGATGCTTGATGCAGTACAAAACCAGGATTATTTTTTAATGCAGGGAGTATTTTTAACAATTGTAACCATGGTTTTAGCAGCGAATTTTATAGTAGATATAGTATATATGTTCATTGATCCAAGAGTTAGACTTTCATTTACTGAGGAGGTTTAGGTTATGGCAAAAGATTTCTGGGCAAAACATGAAAATTTATATTATGCTTTAACAAATAAAAAAGTTATTTTTGGTTTAACTATTGTAGCCTTTGTTTTTTTGCTGGCAGCATTTGGCCCAATGATTGCTCAATATGAATATGATGAATATGCCGGACAGGGTTATTTACCCCCTTCCTCAGATCATTTTTTCGGTACAACTATTGATGGTAAGGATGTATTTACTCGGACGGTTAATGGTCTGCGCTCAACTCTTTTAGTGGGGGCTATAGCTGGTAGTATTGCAACTTTAATCGGCTGTATAATTGGTTTTGTTGCTGGTTATTATGGTGGAACAATTTTTGATGAGCTTTTAATGATGTTAACCAATATTTTTGTAGTGATGCCACAGCTTGCACTTTTAATTGTAATTGCAGCATTTCTGGAAGTACGGGGGACATTTGTTATGGCAGTAATCGTTGCTTCAACAGCCTGGCCCTGGACAGCAAGAGCCGTTAGATCTCAGACCCTTTCTTTAAAAAATCAAGAATATGTGTCTCTATCCAGGATTTCTTCAATTAGTGTTGGCAGGATTTTAAGAGAAGATATTGCTTCCAATATGTTTTCCTATGTATTTATGGTATTTATTCAGCAGTTTAATGGAACAATGCTGGCAACAGTTCAGTTAGAGTTTTTAGGACTTGGTCCAACTAAGGGTATTTCTCTTGGTCTTGTAATGCAGAATGCTGTTAACTGGAATGGTATACAACTTGGTATGTGGTGGTGGGCAATAATTCCTGGTTTGATTTTAACAATTCTAATTACAGCTTTATACTTTATCAATACAGGATTAGATGCAGCCTTTAACCCACGTTTGAGGGAGATGTAAGCTATGAGCGAGAATATATTAGAAGTTAAAAATTTAAAAGCATATTATGATATTTTAAAAGGTCAGGTTAAAGCAGTAGATAATGTAACTTTTAATCTAAAAAAAGGAGAAATACTTGGCTTGGCTGGTGAGTCAGGCTGTGGAAAAAGTACTCTTGCCAGTACTTTTATTTCGAGAAAAAAGCCTCTTAAATATATTTCTGGCGAAGTTGATCTGGTGGGTAATAAAATTATGCAGATGAGTGAAGAGGAATTTAAGGAGCTTCGTCTTAGAACAATTTCTTTAATTCCACAGTATGCTCTGGATGCTTTTTCTCCTACCAAAAAAATTAAGACCTATATAGCAGATTTGGCCAGGCAGCATGGCATAAAAACAGATAAAGAATTCTTTGATAAAGTAAAAGAAAGACTGGATCTGGTAAATCTTGATGAATCAGTATTAAATAGATATTCAATTGAGTTATCAGGTGGGATGAAGCAGAGAGTTATTATGGTTATCTCTACAATTTTAGATCCAGAATTTTTAATTGCTGATGAAATCACCTCAGCACTGGATGTAAGTTCTCAGCGTTTTGTGGCAACAATGCTTGCCAACCTGCGGGATTTAGGAATTATTAAATCTTCAATTTTTATTACTCATGATTTATCTATTCTCTATCAGATTGCTGATCGGATTATGATTATGTATGCAGGTAATTTTGCTGAGATTGGTCCGACAGATGAAATTGTCGATAATCCTCGTCATCCTTATACCAGAGCTTTAATTGATTCATTACCTAAAGTAGGTATCCAATATAAAGACAAGAGGTTATCTGGAATTGAAGGGACACCTCCTCATTTATTAAATATTGAAGAGGGCTGTCGTTTTAGACATCGCTGTCCTTATGCAATTGATAAATGTGAAGAAACACCTGAAAGAGAAAAGGTTGCAGAAGATCATTATGTATCCTGCTGGAGATGGAAAGAGTTAGGAAGTGATCTCAATGGCTAAAAATAAAGATGTTGTAATGTCAGTACAGGGTTTAACCAAAGTCTTTAAAAGTGGAATTTTAAATCCAGAATATACTGTAGCGGCTAAAGATGTATCTTTTCATATTGAAAAAGGAAAAATTATTTCTTTAATTGGAGAAAGCGGTAGTGGAAAGACAACCGTTGGAAAATTAATTTTGAAGCTAATAAATCCCAGTGAGGGAAAGATAATATATAATGGTAAAGATATTTCTGAGATCAAAGAAAAAGAAGAAACTAAACAGTATTATCGTCGGGTTCAGGGGATTTTTCAGGATCCATTTGCAACTTTTAATCCCTTATACAGAGTGGATAGAGTTTTTGATTTGATTTTTGATTCTTTTGATTTAGATTATGAAGACAAAGATCAGGCGATTAGAGAGGCACTTTTTGATGTTAACTTAAATCCTGATCGGACTCTGGGAAAATTTCCGCATCAGTTAAGTGGAGGTCAGCTGCAGAGATTACTGATTGCTAGAGCTTTACTGATGGATGTAGATGTACTAATAGCAGATGAGTTAATTAGTATGCTTGATGCATCAACCAGAATTGGTGTTTTAAATTTACTGGTAGAATCCTGCAAGAAACATGGTATGGCAGTTATTTTTATCACCCATGATTTAAACCTTGGTTATTATATTTCCGATCACTCATTAATTATGTATAAAGGAAGACTGGTAGAAAGAGGAGATACCAAAAAAGTTTATGAAAATGCAACTCATCCCTATACTCAGATGTTATTTGAAGCAGTTCCCGAAATAGGTGAGCGCTGGGATCCGGATGAAGAATTTCTACCAGAACAGGTTGTACAGGATGTTAAGGAATTCTATCAAGAAAATCAGGGTAAAGGATTTGTTGAAATAGAAGAAGAACACAGTGTTTTATTCAGTGATAAATAGTATTACTTTTGTAATAAGATTTTGATGATTAGATTTGGATAGAGGAGGCTTTTGGATGGCAGAAATAGTCTTTCCCGAAAATTTTGAGTGGGGTGCTGCAACAGCATCCTATCAGATTGAAGGAGCTTATAATGAAGATGGTAAAGGTGAATCTATCTGGGATAGATTTACTCATCAAAAGGGAAATATCTCAAATAATGATACAGGCGATCTTGCCTGTGATCATTACCATAGATTCAAAGAAGAT
>NZ_QBLR01000212.1:0-5891 GCF_003070835.1 Halanaerobium sp.
ATGGATAATCTAGAAAGAGAAATTGAAGAAGAAAGAGAAATTCTTGCTCCGGTATTAGAAAAAGTATCTCTTTTGATCGGGAATATTACAAACATTGATGATGATTTAACTATAATCACTCCTCCTTTTTTTCAGGAAGATGAATAATAAGTCCATTTATTTTAATTCTATTGAGCAGTGTTTAATACTCCTGCTAAAACTATAGTTAATACAGTAAATTGGGTACAAATAATGGCGGCTTAGACTGGAAATTAGTTAAAGATCTAATGGAAAAATATTTATCTGATTTAGATCTTGATATTTATATATGTTTAAATGAGAAAAATGAAGCTGAAGGTACAGAAAAGAAAATGCTTGATCTTGTTAA
Organism: Halanaerobium sp.; assembly: GCF_003070835.1. Classification (NCBI taxonomy): domain Bacteria; kingdom Bacillati; phylum Bacillota; class Clostridia; order Halanaerobiales; family Halanaerobiaceae; genus Halanaerobium; species Halanaerobium sp. The sequence goes on from NZ_QBLR01000212.1 coordinate 368, forward strand.
TAAAGCTGACCGTGAACATTTAATTAAAGAGGTTGGTATTAATGCAAAACAGGCCAAAAAAATAGTAGATAAGCAGCCTATTCAGAGGTTTTGGCAGATAAATAATTTTAATGGGATAGGAAAAAAATCTTACGAAAAGTTATTTAGATACTATTATCAATTAGCTAAAGGCAAAAAAAGAGAATTAGTTCAAATGGCTTTAGAGATTTGACATCCTCCCCGCCCATTAACATGAGCGAGGCTTTCAAGGCTAAAGTAGGTAATTTAAAATTTTTTATAATATAATGTATGTTAGGTCACCGCGTCGTGACCATAGAGACTAAGTGATGCTTAGATTCGTGTTGGAGGGCTTATTAGTCCTCCGTTTTTTTGTTTAGATTAATTTGATAAAACTATGGAGGAATTGAAAAGAGGTAAAGAGTTATTAAAACAACTATGATTCATTTAAAACATCGATAAATTGGTTTTTTTGTCGATTGTTTGAAAGCCCTGCGATAATAAAGTATAATTAAGTTGGTAAATATTTTCAGGATAATAACTATCTATTACGGCAGGAGGACTATCATTGTTTTTTAAAAGATTACTTGATATCATATTTTCATTAATTTTATCAGTTTTATTAGCACCATTTCTGCTTTTAATTGCTTTACTGATCAGACTGGAGTCCAAAGGAAGCCCCATATTTGCTCAAAAAAGGGTTGGACAGCACAGTAAACCCTTTACTATTTATAAGTTCAGAACAATGCGTATTAACACCCCAGATGTGCCTACAAACGAATTTAATGACAGGGATCATTATATAACTAAGATGGGCAAGTTTTTGCGGGTAACCAGTCTTGATGAATTACCACAGCTTTTTAATATTTTAAAAGGAGATATGAGCTTTGTGGGTCCAAGACCACCACTTTTTTCTCAATCAGAACTGGTAGTTAATCGTAAAGAGCATGGAGTCGATAAATTCAAACCGGGAATTACCGGCTGGGCTCAGATTAATGGTCGGGATGATATAGATGACGAGCAGAAATTTGAGTATGATCTCTACTATAAGCGGAATCATTCCCTAATGCTGGACTTTAAAATAGTTGTGATAACTTTTCTGCAGGTAATTAAACGGGAAGGTCTAATTGAGAATGGAGATTAGAATATTTAAGTATGCAACTTCTAGAAATGCTACTATGCAATTTTCGGTAGTTTTAGTATATAACAAATAACGAGTCAAAAACTGTTGCAAACAATTTTCTTGGCCAAAAAGCAAATTAATTATATAATTACATTGTAGGGACATTATCAGCACGAAAAAGAGGGTGGAAAAAATGAAAACAAAACAATTCCGTATTGATGAAGAAGAATGGAAAAAATTCAAAAAAATTACACATGATTTTGGTAGTAATGCAAGTGTTGAAATAAGAAGGTTTATTAAAGAATATAATAAGCGGAACAGTCACGAAGAAATCTTTAATGAGATTTATGAGGATCAGAAAGTGGTATTAGATGCTTTAGCTAAATAATTATTTTCTGGAGCTGAATTAAATGGATAAATTTAATTAGAATATTAGGCCACGCTTTTGTAACTATATAGACTAATTAATGCTTAGATTCTTATTGGAGGCTTTTTAGTTTAGCATATGCAGGGGGCTTAAAATACAATGGGAAATAAATATGAAATTAGAAATAAGAATGATTCTTTTAAAGAATTAATTAAAAATAGAAATGATTTAAAAGATGCAGTTGAGGAATTTGATCCTGTTTATGAATTAAGGAAAAAGATATTGTTATTAAGGTTAGATAAAGGTTTATCACAGGAGGAATTGGCTGCTAGAGCGGGTATGAGGCAGTCAGTTATATCTAGAATAGAAAATGGTGAAAGCGAACCAAGAATTGAAACAGTTAATAAAATTGCAAAAGCATTGAATAGAAAAGTAAAGATAGATTTAGTTTGATTTCTAATCTCACTGAATAGGTGGGATTTTTCTTTTTTAAAAGCTTTAATTTAATGCTGCATAATTCTCAAATATTAAATTATCAATTTAGATGGTAATAGCTACAGATTGACTCACAGAGACACCATTTTTGGAAAATCTTAGGTGTAAAATCTTATTTAACGAAAGTGTAAAACATTGGTAACTATAGCTATTGGAAATTTTTTGAAATGAATATTGAAATGTTATTCAATTTGATATATAATTTAGTTAGTAAGCAATAGTAAGTATATTATACGAGGGATGGTTAATGATGGATAGTTTAAGAGAATTAAAGCAAAATGAAAATCTGGTTATTAATTCAAACAATTTAGAAGAGGAATTTGATGCATATTTTGATAATGTTTCTAAAGAAGATTTAATAAATGATTTAGTGAAGCTGGAATTGAAATACAGGATATAGAAAAAGATTATTTAACCTGAATTATTCATAGCAACCACGAAATATAATTTTCCTTTGATTTAACTCTAAAACTTTCTGATTTAAGACTTTAAAAGAGATTTTTGAGTTAAATTTTTAAAAAAATCTATTTTTTGTTATTATGGTAAAAATTACTATTGAAATTGGACATAGATATCCCCTAATCTTCCTTTATGTTTTTAAAACTTTACAATTATTTTAGAGTTCTGCGTCAACCAAATTCTAAACTCTGTATATTATCCAGTACTTTAAAAAATAGTTATTTGTTGGGACATCCTTCTGCCGGTTTTTCAATTTTAACTATAACTTTACGGTTTTTATCCCAGCTGCCAGCCTGATAGTTGAATTCACCATAAATAACTTATTTTTCAGATATTTCAGAGTTTTGATTTAGCTTTTTTAAAAAAGGTTTAGCTAGATCATAAAGCTTTGCATTTGCTTTTAATCGTATGGTATAGGAGATATTATGTTCTTCAGCTATCCGGTAAATACCAGGGGTGGCAAAACCACTGTCAGCTCTCAGATGAAGTTGTATTTCTTTAAACTTTTTTCTGTATTCTTTAAATACTGGACCTATAAATCTTACAGCCCTTCTTGATGTATAAACATTACCGGCTCTAAGTTCAGCTTTAATAAGTTCTCCAGTAACTCCATCAAACATCAATAATGGATGATATCCATGTAGAACAACATCTTCATTTTCATGTAAGCTATGATCAACATCATCATTATTAAAATTTAGACTGTCTTTTATTACCTGACTGAATCCAATTTGACTATCAAATTCCTTAAAAAGTAACATGCCGGAATCTGATGTTAAATCACCACCATTAAAATTTATTTTTAAATTTGACTTGAAATCCATCTTTTTTTCAGATATAGTAACCACATGGAGTCCCTACTTTTAATTTGGTGTAGTTACTATTATTATAAAGGAAAGGGGCTCCATTTTCTATGTTTTTAGAGAAAAATCTTAATAAAATTCTTTCACCCATTAGGTGAAAACAATATTTTGATAAATGATTGATATATTAGCACTGATAATTTATTTTGTGGTTGCTATGAATAATTCAGGATAAAAGAACTTAAGAATAAAAGAGTAACTTAATTATAAATATCACAAAAGCATTATGTGATTGCTCCTGCTGAAATTGAGAGATTTTGGCGGGAGTTTTTTGTTTGTGTGAGGTGAGTGATTTCATAAGTCTGTGGGGAAGGCTTTTTAGAGCTAACGCTATAAAAATGCCAGCAGTAGAGGCTGCTGGTGGTGTTAAACAAGATTTTATATATTTTGTTGCAATAACAGGGAATTTTAGTTTGCAACTTTCGGGAATACTAATTTGCAATTTCCGGCAATTTTAGGATACAACAAATACATTGCAATTGTTAAAACAATGGACAATTATACTGCCTGTAATAACTTGAAAGATATTAGACCATTTATTGAAAATAATGAGATAATAAATTTACAGTATAGACAAATCATGATATAATATGACTATAAAATTGATATAGAAAGAGGTGAGATCATGGAATTTAATATTAGACCATCAGCAGATTTAAGAAACAAATATAATGAAATATCTAAACAGTGTAAAGAAACTAGAGAACCAGTTATAATTACTGTACATGGTCGTGGTGATACAGCTGTTCTTGGCCTACAGGATTATAAGCAAATGAAAGCTGAACTAGAATTACTTAGAACCCTTGCAGAAGCAGAAGATGATGTGCAGAATGGAAGGTTAGGATCTATGCAGAAGTCTTTTGATGATCTTCGTGAATCTTTAGTCAAGAGGAAAGATAAAGATGTATAAAATCCTAAGAACAGATAAGGCTGAAGATCAGCTGCGAGATATAATATATTATATTGCAGCTAATTCCGGCAGTGTTGATACTGCCCTCAACTATTTGGATAAAATAGAAAAAGCTATTAATCACCTAAAAGAGTTTCCTAATGCTGGTAGTATACCAAGATATTCGATTTTAAAAAAACAGGGATTTAGAGTATTAATTGTAGAAAAGCATCTTGTGTTTTACAAAGTAAATGAAAAAGATAAAATAGTTAATATTTATGCAATAGTTGATGGAAGAAGAGAATATAAGAACTTAATCTGATAAACAGCTATACTGAATTTTTGAGATAAAATACGGGATACTATTTTGCATTTCCCGGTAATTTCAGTATACAACAAATAGCAGTTTGCCTGTTAAACAAAAAATAATAATACCGGGGGAGATAACTATGGATCATGAATTTCATTATTATATGACTTATCTTATTGCTGCTAGATCTGGTTTTAATAAAAAGGATGCTGAGACTTTAGCTTATTCCAGCCAATATATTGATAATAATGATCACATTTTTAATATTAGTCCAGGCACAGACAATCACTATCAAAATTATATAAGTCAGACTAAAAATATTACTAAGCCCAGAAAAAACTGTTTAGAATTTATCCGATATTTCATTTTGTGCCTGGAAAGGTTCTAACTAAAAATTCTAGGCGTAAAGATGGAAAGTTACATTATCTCAATACAACCCCGGATAATAAAAATGCAAATCAGATTTTAGATAGTGCTTTAGAGACTAACAATCTCTATAAAATTGGACTTGCAGTACATGCTTTTGCTGATACCTATGCCCATCAAAACTTTGTTGGTTATTTTGAAGGCTATAATCATCTTGGGGGAGTGCTGCAAAAATCTCCTGCTAAAGTTGGTCATGCCTCAGCTACCCATAAACCTGATATTCCGAATTTAATCTGGGAAGATGAGAGATTGTGTAGTTTTAACTGTAAACGAAATAATAAAGAAATATTTTTAAAAGCTGCTGGACGTATTTTCGAAAAATTAAAGCTATATAATAATTCTCAAATATCAACTCAAAAATTGAAATCTGAAAAAGAAGAATTACTCTCTGATTTAAGTGCTGCAATTGGAGAGACAACCGAAAAATATTCATTCTTTAGCAATTTGTTTGATAAAAAAGATAAAAACTTAAGAATAAAGAATTATCGAAAGCTCTCTCAGCAAAAACAATATGGAGGAACAAGAGTCGAAAAATATAATAAGTATCAATGGTTAGATAGAGTTCTTGCTAATCCTGGTAAAATATTATGGTTTA
>NZ_QBLR01000016.1:0-33432 GCF_003070835.1 Halanaerobium sp.
TCCTAATCCCAATTATAAGGAGTTTTTCTATTTTAAGCAAGTATTTTCGTTAAAAACAGAACTTGACTTTTCTTAAATATTTTTATGCAATGCTAGTGAAAAAATCTATAATATTAGTATAAGATTAAAATAGAGAAAAATAATATAGAAAATCTCCAAATTAATTATCACAGATTAAATTAGCTATCAAATAAAGAATAAAAAATTTTTAAAAGGAGAGAATTAGATTATGAAAAATATGGAGATTAAGGTAGTAGTTGATAATAGTGTTCATAAAGGACAATTATTAGCAGAGCATGGACTGTCTTTCTGGATTAAACTGGGTAATAAGCAATACTTATTTGATACAGGCCAGGGTCTGGTGCTTGAAAATAATTTAAAAGAGCTGGGAATTAAGATAGATGAACTAAATGGTATTTTATTGAGTCATGGACATTATGATCATGCCGGTGGGCTGAAATCATTACTTAAAGCAAGACCTGATTTAAAATTATATGGCCACTCTAATATCTTTTTTCCTAAATACTCTCAAAAGAGTTCCGGACAAACTGATAGAGGAATGAAAATAACTAGAGATGATGTTCAAAACTTTATTCCTGTTAATGAAGCTAAGGAGATAGAACCCGGACTTTGGATGACAGGAGAGATTGAGCTTGATAATAGAGAAGAAATTATGAGATCTGACTATAAGCTAAAAGTAAATGATGAGCTGAAGGTAGACTATTTTAAGGATGACCAGGCTTCATTTATTGAAACTAAAGCAGGAATTGTAGTCTTATTAGGGTGCAGCCACAGCGGAGTTATTAACACTTTAGATTATATTAAAAAGTTAACAGCAGGGAAGAAAATTGCAGCTATTATTGGTGGAATGCATCTAATCAATGCTGATACAGAAGAGATTGATGCTATTATTGATTATTTGAAAGGCCTGGATTTTGATTTGCTTGTTCCTTTACACTGCACCGGCTTTAAAGCAGCGGCAAAAATGAACTCTGTTTTTAAAGATAAGGTAGCAGCTGGTGGAGTAGGTGAGAAGTTTGCTTTTCAACTATAAGGTTGATCTTAATTAAAAATGATAAAAAATAACGTCGGGAAACCAGCGTTTTTAACTTTCATAAATAATTTCACTAAATCCACTTCTATGATATAATCAAAATGAAATTAATATTAAAAATAAAGTATATTAAAGGGCTGATAAATATGCTAATTCAGACAACAAAAAAATTGAGAGATGAATTAAATCTGGAAGAACTTGAACAAAAAGAAAGGCCAGACTTATTCTCCTGGCATGCCAATTTTCTTAGAATTAATCGGAGAAAAACAGTGGTTTTAGTCAATGATGCCTGTGACTACACTGTACTATTATATGGCATGAAAAAAGATGATCTAAATAATTTTCCCGGGCGGGTCAAAGAAGGAATAAGAAGAACTTTTGAACGTGAAGGAATTAAAGAAAGTTTAATCGAAAAATATTTATCTCAGTTTGAAGAGTTTTTCTACAAGAAAGCAGAAAATAGAAGTTATATAGCCAGAATGAATAATTCATGTAAATTTGCCAAAAGATTTGCTGATAGATTTAATGAAAATGAAATTTATCAATCTCAGATAGCAAAGAATGTAAATAACATGCATCGTAAAAATGATAATAAAGATTATTTTTATCCTGATGACTTTCTGCAGCAGAAATTAGCAGAATATTTTGGCGAAGAAGATGTGATTAAGACAAAAGCCGCAGTTTTAAAAGTAGAATTAGACCTGGGTGAATATGAAGCCTGGAGAAAATTTATTGTTCCTCTAAGTTATAATTTTAGAGAATTACACAAAATTATTCAGCAGTTATATAACTGGCAGGATTATCACCTGCACGAATTCTTTGTTTACAGTGAAGAAAAAGATGACACTAAAAATTGGAATCAGTCTGAATATCATAGAAATGGCTATAAAGCTATCTTAAACCTGGCTATGAATCAAGAAAATTTTGAATATAACAGAGATCAGTTGAACTTTGCAGCTGAAGATTTTGAGCAGGCAGTAGAAAATGAAGTTAAATTAAAAGATGTTCTTCCCGCCAGAATCAAATATATTTATGATTACGGGGATTTCTGGCATCATTATCTTGAAACAGAAGAAATTATAGATGATTATAAGTCAAATAAGCCGACCTTTTTAGAAGGTGGTGGAACTGCACCTCCAGAAGATGTAGGAGGGGTAAGTGGTTTCAGTGAATTTATGCAAATTATTTCAAATCCAGATGATGAAGAATATCAATTAATGATGGAGTGGGCTGAAAGTCAGCGTTTTGAAGAATATGATCCTGAAGAGTTAAAATCTGCGATTGAGCGTTATTTTTAAACATAAATTTTGAAAAAAATAATTTGGAGGCTTAATTTTATGAAAGGTAAATGCAAAATTTGTGGTAATGAATATACTCAATCAGGAATGTCTAGACATTTAAAATCCTGTTTAAATAAGAATTATGAAAAAATTATTGATAAAGATCAGTCTCAGAAAAGCCTATATTATCATATTTATGTCAAAGGTACATACAGATCAGATTACTGGCTGCAGCTGCAGGTCAAAGCAGATACTAAATTAAGTGACCTCGACAGCTTTTTACGTGATATCTGGCTGGAATGCTGTAATCATTTGAGTGAATTTGAAATTAATGAGCAGAGATTTACATCCAGGGAATTTAATATGAGTAATAAAATAAAAGATGTTTTAAGAGAAAAATGTAAATTTTTGTATACCTATGATTTTGGTTCTTATACTAAATTGGATTTGAATGTAGTTAATGTATTTAAAGCAGAGGAAAGAGAAGAAAAGATTAGTGTTTTAGCAAGGAATAATCCGCCTAAAATTAAATGCAATCACTGTGATAACCTGGCTGAATTTATCTGCCCGGATTGTGTTTATAAAGGTGTTGGTTGGTACTGCAGTGATTGCCTTGACAAACATGAAGAGAATGATTTCTTTAGAACTTCAGATAATCTTCTACCGGTGGTTAATTCTCCCAGAGTTGGAGTCTGTGCTTATACTGGTAGCTAATATTAAAGGCGTATTTCTAATATTGAATATAGGAGAAAATAGAATGTCAGAATTGTGAATTGATCCTGAAGGATTAGAATAATATAAGAATCAGATAATTTTTCTTATCATTTAAAAAAGGAGTTAAAAATGAATTCTTACAGCAAAAAAACTAAAAAAGAAATTAGGCGGCTGGCAGGTCTTGCTCATGAGAGAGAACTAGAAAAAGCGTTAATTGATCTCAATTTAAAATTTAATCAGTGGGAAAAGAAAGAACTAGATTCTTTTGAATTGGACAGTGAAATCCACAAATTTCATAATAAGATATCTAGAGAAATCTTCAAAAAATACAACAGTTATGATATGGAAGATCATTTTGTTGCTCTAGCAATAGGTAATGACATTATTGAAAAAGATGAAGTTGATCCAGAAGCCTACCAGGAACTTGAATTATTAATTGAGAGAATAAATGACAGCGATTATTTTTAAGAATAGAAGTGTTAAAATATGACACTAAAAGCTGATAATAATTAGGGGGATCTTAAATGAACAAAACTAAACTATCAAAAACCGTATCTTACATTTTACGCCATCATCCGGAAGACTTTGACTTAAAACTTGAAGCTGATGCCTCAGTCGAAACAGCTGAACTGCTGCAGGCACTAAAAGAAAAATTTAGAGATATCACTAAGAATGATCTTATTAAGTTGGTTAAAAATGATCCCAAAGGTCGCTTTAGTTTTTTAGATGGCATGAAAAGAATCAGAGCCAACTACGGCCACAGTATAGAGGGTGTTAATCCGGATTATCAGATAGTTAAACCACCGGAGTTACTCTACCACGGAACAAGACCCAAGGTTAAAGAAAAAATACTGACCGCCGGGCTGAAGCCAATGGGCAGAAATTATGTTCATCTAAGTGTTGGATTTAAAGAAGCTGAAACGGTGGCTCGAAGGAGAACCAATCAACCAGTGATCTTGAAAATAGAAGCTCTGAGAGCTTTTCGCGAAGGACAGAACTTTTATAGAACAGCAGAAGACATTTTCCTAACAGATAAAATTCCTGCAGATTATTTATCATTATTAAAGAATAATTAAAGATAGGAGTTATGATAATAAATGAAAGAAATTTTTGAAAGAAGGAGTATTAGAAAATATACATCTGAAAAAATTGAAGCTGAAAAAATAAAAAAGATTGTTAAAGCTGGCTTTGCAGCTCCTTCCTGTGGAAATCAGCGTATAAACCATTTTATAATTATCAAAAATAAAGAGATACTTAATAAGATTGCTGATATCCATGGTTATGCGGAGGCCCTTAGAGAAGCCGATACTGCTGTAGCTGTCTGTGCAAATTTAGAAGAAGAGCTTTATCAAGGCTTTTGGGTACAGGATTGTGCTGCTGCAGCTGAAAATATGCTGACCGAAGCAGTTCATTTAGGTTTAGGAGCTGTTTGGCTTGGGGTTCATCCTAAAGAGAGAATTATAAAACATATAAATTCTATTTTAGAACTTCCTGAAAAAGTAAAAGCTCTGGCTATAATCTCCCTCGGTTATCCAGAAGAAGAAAAAGAAGCTTCAGACAGATATGAAGAAGCTAAGGTGCATTTTGATAAATGGTAAGTAAAATAATTTTAAAGATCTATTTTTTAAAAAGCTAAGCAGAATAGACATAAATTGGATAAATAAAAAAGAGGGACTGATAAAATGATAAAAAATCTATTGGTTTTACCAAATCAGCTTTTTAAACAGATTAAAAAAATGAAAGTAGAAAAGATTATTCTCTATGAGGCGGGAGAATATTTTACTAAATACAATTATAACCAGAAAAAACTGCTGCTCCACCGAGCCTCAATGCGGAATTTTTACCAGGAGCTTCAAGAAATAAGTAAAGCTGAGATCAACTATTTTGAATATAAAACTAGCCTGGAAGAGATTATAACTGATTTTGATAACCTGACAGTCTTTGATCCGATCAATAAGGATTTAAAAAATAAAATTAGAGAAATTACGGCTGCAGCAGGAATTGAACTGACCATTTTAGAAAGCCCCAATTTTTTAACTACGAGAGAGCAAAATGCTCAGTATTTTGAAGACCATGATTTTTTTCAGCACCAGTATTATAAAATGCAGCGGAAGAGGCTGGATATTTTAATCGGTTCAGATCAAAACCCAGTGGGCGGTAAATGGAGCTTTGATACCAAAAACAGAAAGAAGTTTCCGAAAGATATTGAGATTCCTGCACTGCCGAAATTTGATAGCAGGGAACTTAAAGCTGCCAAAGGATATATTGAGCAAAACTTTGGCGATAACCCGGGAGATCTCAATAATTTCTTTTATCCGGTTAATAGAAAAGAGGCTAAAGAACTTTTAGCTGATTTTATTCAGAATAGATTTCAAAACTTTGGCAAATACCAGGATGCCTTTGAAAAAGAAATTGTGGTTGGCTTCCATTCTTTAATTTCATCAAGTTTAAATATTGGGCTTTTAAATCCGGAGGAAGTTATAGAAGCTGTGCTTGATCATTATCAAAATAGTAAAATCGAAATTGCCTCAGTTGAGGGCTTTGTCAGACAGATAATTGGCTGGCGGGAATATGTAAGAGCACTTTATGATTTAGAGTCAGCGGCAATGGCAGCAAGTGATTTTTTTGAACACCAGCGGGATTTTCCAGAAAAATTTTATCAGGCTCAATCAGGAATTGAGGTCCTGGATGATTCAATTAAAAAAGCATTAGATTTTGCCTATGCCCACCACATTGAGCGCTTAATGGTGCTTGGAAATTTCTTTCTGCTATCTGAACTGAATCAGCACCAGGTCTTTAAATGGTTTATGGAGATGTTTATCGATGCCTATGATTGGGTTATGTATGCCAATATCTACGGCATGAGCCAGTATTCTTACCCAAAGATGATGACTAAACCCTACATCTCATCCAGCAATTATATTAAAAAAATGAGTCATTACAAGGCAGGCAGGTGGGCTGAAATCTGGGATGGACTTTACTGGCACTTTCTGGACAAAAACAGGGATAAATTTGCAGATAATCCACGGATGTCTTTAATGATTTCAATTTTAGATAGAATGGATAAAGATAAGTTAGAGCAGCATATAGAGACAGCTGAAAGGTATTTAGAGAAGTTAGAATAAATTTAATAAGTTAAGCATTATTTAAAATTTTAAAATTAGAAAAATAAATCAAATCAGGGAGTGTTTAAAAATTGATCTATTTGTTTTTAGCTGTTTTATGCAGTTCTTCAATTGCTTTAATCTTTAAATTCAGCGAATCAAATAATTTAAATCGATATGTAGTAACCTCAGCCAATTATTTCACTGCCTCTGGGGTTGCTTTATTTCTGTTATTAAAGCAGGGTATTAAATTTTTTGATTTCAATCAAAGTGACTTCAGTTCCAGCTTCATCCAGGTTATATTTAAGGGAGAGGGTCTATTTTCTTCACAGTCAAGCCAGCAGTGGGCAACTATAATTGGCTTAGTCGCCGGTATCTTTTTCTTTACTTCTTTTATTTACTATCAAAAAAGTGTGCGTGAAAATGGAGCCAGTCTGGCCGGAACCTTTGGCAAACTGGGAATACTAATTCCGATGCTATTTGCGATAATTATCTGGCAGGAATATCCTGAAGATCTGCAGTGGATTGGTATTCTGCTGGCTATTACTTCAATTATCCTGGTCAACTTCCCCTTTAAGCGGGACTGGCGGCAGGCACTGAGGCTGAATTTGATTTTTCTATTTCTTTACGGAGGTATTGCAGAATTCAGCAATAAAATATTTCAAAAATATGCTCTGGTTGACTACAAGGTCTTATTCTTATTCTGGGTTTTCTTTTCTGCCTTTTTGATCAGCTCTTTTTACAGCTTTAAAAAAGTAGGGCGTCTGCCCAAAAAGTCTGAACTTCTGACCGGATTTGCAGTTGGAATTCCCAACTTATTTTCTTCTTTCTTTCTGATCAGCGCCTTAAGTTATCTAAAAACAGCAGTTGTTTTTCCAATATTCAGTGCGGGCAGCATTGTTTTAATCACTGCCGCTGGTTATCTTTTTTTCGGGGAAAAATTAGAAAGAAAAGAGTGGGCTTCAATTCTGATGACAGTGGTGGCCTTAATTTTAATAAATATTTAGAGCTAACTTAAATGTAAATTTAGTGATCTAAAGAATGGAGAGATGATAATAATGAAAGAAATTTTTGCAAGAAGAAGTATTAGAAAATATGCTGACAGAAGCAGTCCATTTAGGTTTAGGAGCTGTTTGGCTTGGTGTTCATCCAAAAGAGAGAATTATAAAAATTCAGGCTTCTATGTTATAATTAAATTAAAACCAGAGGAATAAGCATGGGAGGTTTTATTATGGCTAAAAAGAATTTCGCTGAATATCGAAATAACAAAAAAAATAAACAGTCCCAAATGAGGAAGGTAAGAAACTATTTAAAATCAACCAATAGTAAAAATACTGAAAATAATTCAAATGAGGCTGAAGAAATTGATAATTATCGCAGTGGATCAAGGAGAAGAAACCCTCAAAAAGAAATGCTTTTATTTAAAATGATGATTAGATCCAGAAAAAATAAACTTGAAAAAATAGGAAATAGAAAATATAATAATTGATAGGTTAAATGCTTATGTACACTGTAATGAAAAGTGGCAGGAAGAGTGGATCCTTGGTATGATGGTAAGTAATTATCAAGATATTGACTGGGAGTATTTAAATAAAAGGGCAAATCAGGAAAGAGTTAATGATTCATTAAAAGGAATGATTGATAAAACAGAAGAAATTATTAAAGCTATTTAAAAATATTTTCAACAATGTGACAACTATATTAAAGTGTATTATTTTAATAAAATTAATTTTGTTTTGAATTAAACTATAAAAACAAAGGAGATTAGAATAATTTATATATGCTGACAATCAAATGTGCTAAATGCAAAACTAAACTTTTTAAATATAAAAAAATTGGACAGGGCAGAGTTCTCCGCTGCTGGAAAAGCAAGATCACAAGGGTCTATGACGGAGAAGTTGAGGGCAAAAATTTTGTCTGTGGAAATTGTGGGAATATCATTGCTGAAATAAAGGATGACCGCCTTGATATGAATAGTGATGCATTCACCTACACTGGAACTAAAATCAGGAAATAATTTTAACATTAGTTTTTAAATCTATATACTTAAAATTAGGCCGGTATTTCCCGGCTTTTATCTATTCATACAGGAAAAATATATTTTATTAAGAATTATATATTAAATAACTCAATAATTACATATTTTACTGTGTAATTTATAAAAAGGAAGGTCAATAACTTGAAATATTTTCAAAAAATACTGTCTCAAGTCAAAAATTATGAACCAGATAGTTTGGCTGAAAAAAAATATAAAAATCAAATATTCAATTTTTTAGTCAATTACAAAGATGATTATTTGAGAACTAATTCTAAGGGACATTTAACAGCTTCCGCCTGGATTATAAATTATAATAGAGATAAAGTTCTGCTGCATTACCACAATTCGTTAGATAAGTGGATTCAGTTGGGAGGTCATCTGGAAAAAGAAGAGTTGATACAAGAAGCAGCCTTAAGAGAAGCCAGAGAAGAATCAGGGTTAAATTCACTTTCAATTATGGAGCAAAAAATATTTGACCTTGATGTTCATAAAATTCCTGCAAGTGATGAGCAGGCTGAACACTTTCATTATGACCTTAGAATTCTAATGGAAGCTAACTCTGAAGAAGAACTGGAAAAGAGCAGTGAATCTAAAAGTTTAAAATGGATTGACCTAAATAAAGTAGATAATTATGTGAGGGAAGAATCAGTACTAAGGATGCTTAGAAAGATATTAGATTTAAAGTAACGTTCAAAATAATGGAGGAGAAATATGTCTATTAAAGTTAGAGATGTTTTAGAATTAGAAATATTTAAAGATTCAGAGTTAATAGCCGGAAAAAATGGAATAGATAAAATTGTTAAAAGTGCTTCTTTAATGGAAGTTCCAGATATTTATCCATACCTTGAAGAAAATAATATTTTATTAACAACTCTTTTTCCAATTCACCAGAATGAAAATGCTCAGAAAGAGTTGATTCCTAAACTTGTTGATAAAAATATCGCTGCAATTTGTATTAAACCGGGTAGATATGTAGATGAAATTTCTGAGGTCATGATTAAACAGGCTGATAAATTTGGTTTACCACTTATTAAACTTGATGATGCTGCAAATCTTTCAACAATGGCAAATAAAATACTTGAATTATCATTAGATCGACATTTAAACACTTTAGAATTTAGAAATACTATTCACGAAAAATTAATGGATCTCTTTTTGAAGGGGAAAAGCCTGGAATCACTTGTTAATAGCCTATCTGAAATGATAAAAAACCCAATTATTTTAACTGATACCAACTTCGAAATTATTTCTATATCTAAAGAGCTCCAGGAAAAGGATATTCAGTTCGTCTTTCCAGGTGATGATAGATCAATCTTTAATGAAAAATTAAGCTTGAAAATAGATGAGCAGAAATTTAATAAAAACGATCTAATTATTCATCCAATAAAAGCTGGCAGCCAGTGTTTTGGCTATTTACTCACTCAAAAGGAATTTCTAGATCAGAAAAATCTTCAGGTAGCAGTAGAACAGGCTTCCTTACTAATTGCTTCAGTATTTTTTAAAAATAATGCTGTTTTGGAAAAGGAGAAAAATTTTCAGGATGCTTTTATAAGAAATATTCTGCAGGGTAAAATAAAATCTCAGGTTGAAGCAATTGATAAAGCAAGAGCATTTGGTTGGGAGTTAGAATTTCCCCAAATTATGATGATAATAAAGGTCTTTACTGAAGATGATCTTGAAAAAAGGAATACTTATGAAAATATATTAAATAATAAACAGATTGAAAAAGCTTTTAATAAGAGTTTGTCAATTTATCAGGATAAAATTAAAACAATTTATATAAATGATTCGCTTGTTGTTTTTATAAATGCTATTTTTGATAAGAGAATTCAGAAGAACCTGCTTTCCGTTGGTGAAAACATTATTGAAAAAATTGATATTAAATCAAAAATAGGTATAGGTACTTCTAAAGTTATTAAAAGTATTGATCAGTTCCCTGATGCCTATAAAATAACAGAAAAAAATCTGGATATTGCAAAGATATTGGAAGAAAAATCATTTGTAATGAAATATGACGAATATGAGATATTTAGTTTAATTGACAAAATAGATGATTATCAACTCTTAAACACTTTTCTAGATAAAAAATTAGGTGATTTAATTAGATACGAAAGACAAAATGAAATGAAGTTAATAAAAACTCTAAGGGTATTAATTGAAAATAATTTCAACTTAAAAAAATCAGCGAAAGCAATGTATTTACATTATAATACAATGCGATACAGGGTAGATAAATTAAAAGACTATGGAATAGATATTGAAAATGGATACCGTTTGGCTGAAGTAGTTTTTGCCTATAATATTTATCTCTGGTTAAAAGCAAATGATCAATTAACTCTTTAAATAACCTGATAAAATTACTAAATTATATTAAATTACAACTGAAAGAGCTCTGGAATACATATCTTTGGCAATTAGTGACAAAGATATGTATTTTTTTTTGTCGCAACTTTATGATGATTAAAAATTAAAACAGTGTTATCATTTAATTGTACTCAAAAAGGAGGAATAAATTATGAATGTTAATGTTTACAAAATTCCAATGTCAAGTCCCGATGATATTTCAGGTTTAAAACAATTAATCAATGAAGGCGAGATTAATGCTGAAGAAATTATTGCCGTATTAGGAAAGACAGAAGGTAATGGTTGTGTTAATGATTTTACAAGAGGTTTCTCAACCCTTGCTTTTAAAGTTTACTTATCAGAAAAGTTAAATTTAAGCAGAAAAGAGGTAGGCGAAAAGATTGCTTTTGTTATGTCTGGAGGAACTGAAGGGGTTATGTCTCCTCACGCAACAGTATTTACTAAAAGCAGCAGTAAGAAAGAAATTTATGCTGAAAAATCACTTGCAGTAAGTGTTGGTTTCACAAAGGAGTTTCTACCTGAAGAAATAGGTACAATTGAAATGGCAGAAGAGGTAGAACGAGTTGTTTTAAAATTAATGGAAGACGCAGGTATTGAAAGCACAGAAGATGTGCACTTTGTTCAGATTAAATGCCCACTTTTAACCTCAGATAGGATAATGGAAGCAGAAAAAAGAGGTAAAGAAGTTGTAATAAATGATACTTATAAATCAATGGGCTATTCTAGAGGAGCATCTGCTCTTGGAGTAGGACTTGCTTTAGGAGAAATTGAACGCCAAGATTTGACTCAAAAATCAATTCTTAAAGATTGGTCATTATATTCTGAGGTTGCATCAACTTCTGCTGGAGTAGAATTATTAAACTGTGAAATTATTTTAATGGGTAATTCTAATACTTCCAATAGTAAATATAAAATTGGGCACAGTGTTATGAAAGATTCAATTGATATGGATTCTGTTTTAGAAGCTATGAAAAATAGTGGCTTGGAGTTTGATCAGCTGCCAGCTGAAAATCAAAAAGAAAAAATAGTAAACATTTTTGCTAAAGCAGAAGCTTCACCAGACGGCTATGTCAGAGGTAGAAGAACAACAATGCTAACAGATTCAGATATTAACCACACCAGACAGGCTAGATCAGTTGTTAATGCAGTTTTAGCTTCAGTTATGGGAGATTCTATGCTTTATATTTCAGGTGGTGCTGAACATCAAGGCCCAGCTGGCGGAGGTCCTGTAGCAGTAATAACTGAAAAATAATTTAAACTCTAAAACAGACATATTAGGAGGAAATTAGATGGAGCTATTAATCAATGTAATACCTTTGATAGTTATATTGGTTTTATTATTTATGCGAAAACATATGCTTTTTGCTGGTCTTGTTGGTGGTGTTTTGACAATGATAATTGGCGGAATAAGCATTGGGGAAGCTACAGGTCATTTTATCGGTGGTGTCTCCAACATGCTGGGAATAACTGTTCCCATACTATATGCAGCTTCTGCAGCAATGGTTGCTGAAGCGGGAAGTATTGAAGCATTAGTAGAACTAGCTCGTAGAAGTCTAAAAGGTAGAATCAGTATTTTAGCAGGTATTATGGTATTAATCCAGGCCTTTGCAACATATATGGCAGGTTTAGGTGCCGGAAACACAATGGTTACTGCACCTCTTATCGCTGCTGCTGTTGGGGCTGTACCTGAACTGATTGCTGCAATGGCAATAGCTACAGCAGTTGGTTTTACAACATCTCCCGCTTCAACTGAAACAGTATTAGCAGCAGAGAGTGCAGGTCGAGATGTTATTGCACATGCAGCCGCCATGAGGCCATTTACAATTTTGTTTTTCTTACTAGCTGCTGGTCTAGCAATTTATGGAGTCAGAAAACGTAAGAGCATCGTTGTTAATAAGGATAAAGAAGAAAATAAAAAAGACAGCATCTCTTTATTAAAGACAGCTACACCTGCTGTGGCACTTTTAGTTATGGTTGTTGCTGGAAGCAGTATCAATAATCTAATAAATATCTCAATCTTTTCACCGGCAACTGCTGTTATTTTCACAGCAATCTTAACAGTGCTTTTAACTCCACTGGATACTGCTGAAACATCTGAAGCACTAATAGACGGTTCAAGATTTATACTTACAACCTTATTTTCAGTAGGTATTTTTCTATCATTTATCAATATGATTGGAGATTTAGGGACTTTCGAACAGCTGGCTGGTCTTGTAGAACAAGTACCTCAGGGGATTATAGTTCCAACAGCTATGCTGGTAGCATTTTTAATTGCAATTCCGTCAGGAGCATTTACAGCCGGAGTACTAACTTTAATTCTGCCAACTCTTTCCGTGCTTGGATTACCATCTGAAGCGATGGGTTTTGTAGCAATTGCAACGGGTTTTGGAACTCAAATAAGTCCGGTTCAAATTAATGTTGCTGCCTTATCAGAAGGTTTTGATAAAGAAATAATGGATATAGTAAAGGAGAACGCAAAGTTTGTCATACCTGCATTAATTCTACTAATGATAATAGCTTTCTTTGCCGTATAACAAAAGTCAATATTAGACAATAACCATAGAAATAAAAAATAATCAAGAGGAGTGGAATTGTTGGATAATAATAGTGGAGATATAGAAATAATTTATGGAATTGATAGTAACCCAGGATTTTTAAAAAGCATTCCGCTGGCATTGCAGCATATATTAGCAATGTTTGCAGCCAATATAACAGTTCCTTTGCTTTTATCTGGAGCTATTGGTTTAACATCAAAGGAAACCACTTTTTTGATCCAATCTGCTTTGTTTATGGCTGGGTTAGCTACTTTAATTCAGATAAGAAAAAAAGGAGACTTTGGCTCTGGTCTACCAATTGTGATGGGAACCAGTAATGCTTTTATTGCAACTGTATTGGCCATAGGGAAAGAATTTGGAATTTCAGTTGTTTTAGGTGCCAGTTTAATTGGTGGACTTTTCGAAATGTTTTTAGGATTTAATCTTTCTAAACTAAAAAAAATATTTACACCACTGGTTTCAGGTATAGTAATCTTAACTATTGGTATTACTCTAATTCCAGTTGGAATAAGACAGGCTGCAGGCGGCTCAAATCTTGGAGATAGCAAAAGTTTAATCTTATCTTCGATTGTTTTGCTGACAATCATAATTTTTAATCAGTATGGAAACAAATATTTTAAATCTTCTTCTATCTTAATCGGTTTAGTAGTTGGATATATAGTTTCGTATTTTATGGGAGACTTAGATTTAAACGTTGTTTATAATGCTTCCTGGTTTTCATTTCCTAAACCTTTAGCATTCAAGCTCAGCTTTGAGCCTTCAGCAATTATTGCCATGATCTTTATGTATATAGCAACAGCAATAGAAACTATTGGCGATATATCAGCTCTAACAAACGCTTCTGAAGGAAGAGAAGCAAGAGTTGAAGAGGTAAAAGGCGGGGTCATGGCAGATGGTCTGGCAAGTTCTATTGGAGCCTTTTTTAATGCCTTTCCAAATACATCTTATACTCAAAATGTTGGGGTAGTTAACCTAACAGGTGTTTTTAGCCGCCATGTTGTAAAAATAGGGGCATTTATTTTACTGATATTTTCTTTACTGCCTAAACTGGGGGCCGTTATTTCGATAATGCCAGAACCGGTTCTCGGAGGTGCCTCGATAGCAATGTTTTCTATGGTAGTAGTTTCAGGCTTATCAATTTTAAAAAATGTCAGTTATACTAGAAAAAACATGTTGATAATAGCTATTTCTTTAGGGATTGGAATAGGCTTAAATGTTGTTCCAGAGGCTGTTAGTTCATTACCAAATAATTTTCAGCTGTTTTTAACTTCTGGTGTTGTTCCAGCCTCTATTATTTCAATTATATTAAGTTATATTCTTCCTGAATAAAATATTAACTAAATATGGAGTTTAAGATTATGAAAAAAAATTTGCCAAAAGGATATAATCTAAAAGCGAAAAGTTGTGATCATAAATTCTTGGATTATGTAACTAAGTATGAAAATGATGGGCTCAAAATCCATAGTGTTTTTAATCGAGTTATTAATCTTATAGATGCAAACGGAAATTTAATAACAATTGCCAACAATGAACTTGACAATGGTCCGGCAACTTTGATAGTTGACTCTAAAATTAATTTCAACTTTATTAATCAAGAAATGGAAGTTAAATATTATGATCAAAAAATAACTATAGCAGATAAATTACAAATTTCTTTAGCTGATTTAAAAATATGGACAGTACCTGCAGCAAAGATTGATAAAGTTAATAGTATTTATTTTAAAAAGAATAAAAATTTATTTGATTCATATTTAAAAAGTAAATTAACTACAGACGGCTGTGGGTATTTTTATTTAGCTAATTTTCATTCTGATAAAAAGTTTGAGCAAAGTTCAGGGATGATTTCTAAAGAACTTAATCTTAGATTATCTAACTTAAAAGCTAAATTAATAGCTGGAGAAGATATAACTGCTGAAATAAAAAGTATAATTGGTTTTGGGATTGGTTTAACACCTTCTGGGGATGACTTTTTAGTTGGAATGCTCTCCGTATTCTATCTGCTAAAAGAAGGCGAAAAATTATTCCTGGAAATAGTTTCAATACTCAAAAAATTCAAAATTGAAACAACTGATATTAGTAAAAAAATGCTAAAGTATTCAATAAGAGGTAGTACAAGAGAAAATATTTATAAACTAATAAACGCATTAACTGCAGAAGAAAAAATAAAAGAAAAAGTTATTAAGAATGTATTAGAAATAGGATCGACATCTGGTAAAGATATTGCTGTCGGAATAATGACAGCTTTTGACGTAATTATAAATATTAGAGAAAATAATGGAGGGTAAAAATGTATTCTAAAACTTTAATTAAAAAAGATAGTTATTATGACTCAGTAACATTAATGTCACTTTCAAATAAAATTTTAAATGTTGATGGTGTAGAAGATGCTGTTGTTTCAATGGGAACAGCAATGAATAAAGATCTATTAAATAACATTGAGATGGCTACAGAAGAATCTGAGGCAGCTGGTGAAAACGATCTAATTATTGCCATTAAGGCTGAAAATGAAGAAAAGTACGAAACTGCCTTAGAAAAAGTTGAAGACCTTTTAGATAATAAAGATGATAAAAAAGGGGAAAAGAAAGAAGTTAAAGCTAAAACTATAAATTCAGCTTTAAAAGACTTCCCTGAAGCTAATTTTGCTGTGATTTCAGTTCCCGGACAGTATGCAGCAAGAGAGGCTAAAATTGCTCTAAAAAATGATCTAAATGTTATGCTTTTTAGTGATAATGTAAGTATAGAAGCTGAAAATGAACTAAAAGATCTCGCTGTCGAAAAAGGTCTGCTGATGATGGGGCCTGACTGTGGTACTGCTGCAATAAATAGCAAAGGCCTTTGTTTTGCAAATAAAGTTAAAGCAGGAAATATTTCACTTATAGCTGCTTCTGGTACAGGTCTGCAGGAAGTAATGGTTCAAATTGATAAAAACGAAGGTGGAGTAGCTCAGGCGATTGGAACTGGTGGTCGTGATTTAAAGAAAGAAATTGGCGGTAAAATGATGATTCAATCTATAAAAGCACTGGCTGCTGATCCAGAAACTGAAGTAATTACTTTGATTTCTAAACCACCTGCTGAAGAAGTAGAAGCAAAGATCTTAAAAGTTGCTGCAGAAATCGACAAAAAATTTGTGATCTGCTTTTTAGAAAGTGATAGAGACAGTGATGACGAAAAAATAGTATTTGCAAACACTTTAAAAGATGCAGCTTTAAAATCAGTCGAAGCAGCTGGAATTACTGTTGAAAAGAAGACAGGAATTAAAGAAAATAAAGAACTCCAGGCTAAGATAAAAGAGGAAAAAGCCAAATTAAATAAAAAGCAAAAATATTTAAGAGGGTTATTTGGTGGTGGTACTCTCTGTGCTGAAGCACTCTATATTTTAAGAGATAAATTAGAGGAGATTAAAAGTAATATTGCCAAAAATGAGCAGGAAAAGCTTGCTGATATTAATAATTATCAGGGTAATGTTCTCTTAGATATGGGGGAAGATGAATTTACTTTAGGAAAACCTCATCCAATGATTGAGCCATCACTAAGAAATGAAAGAATTTTAGAAGAAGCTAAAGACCCCGAAGTAGGAGTCATTTTACTTGACTTTGAATTAGGATATGGTTCCCACTCTGATCCAGCAGGGGCTTCAGTAAAGGCAATAAAAGAAGCTAAAAAAATCGCAGCTGATGACAACAGGGAATTAATTTTTATAAGTTATATTTGTGGAACTGAATCAGATTATCAAAATTACAGCCAGCAGGCGAAAAAGCTTAAAGAAGTTGGTTCTATATTAGCAGAAAATAATGTAGAGGCAGCAGAAATAGCAGCTGAAATTCTGGCTGAGGAGGTATAAAATGTCTAAAATAAATGAATTATTTGCAGAAGAATTAAATGTAATTAATATTGGTAACCCTAACTTTAAAGAAGATCTTACAGCACAAAATGTTGAAGTTGTTGGCTTAGACTGGCAGCCACCTGCAGGAGGTAAGCCAGAATTAATCGAAGCTTTAGATAATTTAAGTGAACATCAAGCAGAAATTTCAGAAGCAAACAAAAAAGTTGTGGAAATACTAAAAACATCCCAGGCCAAATTAATTGGTATAGATCAGGCGATTAATGTTGTTCCTGGAATGAAAAAGAATTTAATCTTACATGCAGGACCTCCAGTAGCGTGGGAAGATATGTGTGGTCCAATGGAAGGCGCAGTAATTGGAGCTTTAATCTATGAAGGGCTGGCAGCCGATGAAGATGCTGCTAGAGAACTTGCAGCATCTGGAGAAATTGAATTTGCCCCCTGCCACGAGCATAGTGCAGTAGGTCCGATGGCTGGAGTAATGTCAGCTTCAATGCCTGTGCATATTGTTGAGAATTCTAAGTATGGAAATAAAACATACTGTACAGTTAACGAGGGGCTTGGTAAAGTATTAAGATATGGAGCCTTTAGTGAAGAAGTAATCGATAGATTAAAGTTTATTGAAACTACCTATGCACCAGCTTTAAAGAAAGCTCTTGCTTTAATAGATGGAGGAATTGACCTCAAGGCAATAATATCTCAGGCACTGCATATGGGAGATGAGTGTCATAATAGAAACAAAGCCTCTACCAGTCTCTTTTTTAGAGAGATTACGCCTTACTTTTTAGAGGCGGATTTAGAAAAAGAAGTATTAATTGATTCATTGAAATTCATTAAGGAAAATGACCACTACTTTTTAAATCTATCAATGCCTACCTGTAAGGCTGCACTGGATGCAGCACATGGTGTAGAAAACTCTACTTTAGTTACAACCATGGCCCGTAATGGAGTCGAGTTTGGCTTAAGAATCAGCAGCTTAGATGCAGATCAATGGTTTACCGGTCCAGCTCAAATGGTAAAAGGGCTACTTTTCCCTGGTTATACAGAAGAGGATGCCAGTCCTGATATTGGTGACAGCACTATAACTGAAACAATGGGACTTGGTGGCTTTGTAATGGGCGGTGCTCCAGCTATTGTTCAATTTGTTGGAGGTACTGTTGATGATGCTATAAACTACAGTAAGCAAATGTATGAGATAACTGAAGGAGAAAATAATAACTTCTCAATTCCAACTCTAAACTTTAGAGGTTCAGCAATAGGAATTGATGTAATGAAAGTAATTGAAAGTGGTAGATTACCAATTATTAATACTGGAATGGCTCATAAAGTAGCTGGAGTAGGACAGGTTGGAGCAGGTATTGTTAATCCTCCTGCAGAGTGTTTTGAAAAAGCTATTATAGCTTTGAGCAAAAAAATTGCTGGGAGTGAAGCCTAATGAGTAGGATAATGCTTGCTTTAGGGGGGAATGCTCTAGGAAATGGCCCTCAGGAGCAGCTTCAAATTGTAAAAGAATCTGCACGCTCAGTAGTTGATTTAATTGAACAGGGACACGAAGTTGTTATCGCTCATGGAAATGGACCTCAGGTTGGCATGATAAACCTCGGAATGGAGGTTGCTTCTCAAAATGATGAAAGAGTAAAGGCAATGCCTCTTCCGGAAAGTGGAGCAATGAGTCAGGGATATATCGGTTACCATCTTCAGAATGCTATTGGCTCTGAACTAAGAAAAAGACAGATTGATAAAAATGTCGTAACTTTAGTTACTCAGGTTCTAGTTGATGAAAATGATGACTCTTTTAAAAATCCAACAAAACCAATCGGTGCTTTTTATAGCAAAGAACAGGCAGAGAAAATAAAAAAAGAAAAAGGATACAAAATGATTGAAGACTCTGGCCGTGGTTTTAGAAGAGTAGTTGCTTCTCCTGCCCCTGTTGATATTATTGAAAAAAATTCGGTAAATTCTTTATTGAAAAATAATCATGTTGTAATTACTGTTGGTGGTGGAGGAATACCAGTAGCAAAAAAAGGTTACCAGCTAGAGGGTGTTGAGGCAGTTATTGATAAAGATTTAGCAAGTGAAAAAATGGCAGAAATAATTGATGCTGATTTTCTTTTCATTCTAACTGCAGTAGACAGAGTCTGCATTAACTTTGGTAAAGAATCTGAAGAAGAACTGGCAGAAATGTCAGTTGAAGAAGCCAATAATTATATTAAAGATAATCAGTTTCCAGCAGGTAGTATGCTTCCTAAAGTTAAATCTGCTATAAAGTTTGTCCAGTCCAAAACAGGTAGAAAGTCTATAATTGCTTCTTTAGAGAAAGCAGAAGAAGCATTACTAGGAAATAGTGGAACACTAGTTTATAATTGAAATTAAATCTTTTTAAATAAAAATATGAAAATAGTATCTATTTAGTTAAATAATAAAGCGAAAAATAATTTAGACGGCTTATCCTTTGTTTTAAGGATTAAGCCGTCTATTTTTTATTGTTTTATCTGGTTTTGAGTGTTAAAATTAAGATAGGAAAAAATTAAAGTAATTATAAATTTTAGTATATTATAAATTAAAATTTTTAAAAAAGGAGGATTTAAGATGGTTATTGCAGAACTTACAGTTGTACCATTAGGTACAGAAAGCACAAGTTTAAGCAGTTATGTTGCTGGCTGTCATCAGGTTTTAAAAGATCAGGATAAAGTTAAGTACAGATTAACCCCGATGGGAACTATTTTAGAAGGAAAACTTGCTGATATTTTTGAAATCACTAAAAAGATGCATGAAGTTCCTTTTGAAAATGGTGCTTTAAGAGTTACAACAAGCTTAAAAATTGATGACCGCCGTGACAAGGAAGCGGCAATGAACAAAAAAATTAATTCAGTTGAAGAAAAACTTAAATAAATAATTCAAATCAGAAGGAGATGACTATGGAAGTAAAGAAAATAGGAGAAGTCAGAAGTAAGTATAAAGAACCAGTCGGTCCTGATGAAATGAAAAAAAGTAAAAGTATTATCGAAATCAAAGCTGAATATGTTGATGGGCTTGATCAGATAGATGATTATGAATATCTGCAGATTATTTTCTATTTTCACAAATCTGAAGGTTATGATCTAATAAGTAAAAGAAGAAAAGGACCTGAAAGAGGTCTTTTTACCTCCAGAAGCCCCCGCAGACCAAGTCCAATTGGAATTACGACTGTGGAGTTATTGAAAAGAGAAGGCA
The DNA here is from genome assembly GCF_003070835.1 of Halanaerobium sp. Lineage (NCBI taxonomy): Bacteria > Bacillati > Bacillota > Clostridia > Halanaerobiales > Halanaerobiaceae > Halanaerobium > Halanaerobium sp. Next base: position 20,164 of record NZ_QBLR01000016.1, read on the forward strand.
ATAAGTTACATGTCTATGGACTTGATGCAATAGATGGGACTCCTGTTCTGGATATCAAACCTTATGCTTCTTTTATGGATCAGCCTTCATTATCCTTACAGAAAAAGACACCTCGTTATCATATAAATGATTTAATTAAATACCAGAATCTGCATGAACTGCTGCTAAAAGCGGGAGAATTTCACGGCCATTACTGTCCCTATCTTGCTCTGGGAGTGTTGGCTGCTGCAGATGCATTGAATAAGCTGAATCTAAAAAATAATGAAAAGGAAGGTTTACGAGCTGTTGTAGAAACAAAAAGCTGCTTTACTGATGGTATTCAATATACGGCAGGTACAACCTTCGGTAATAATAAACTTATTTATCAAGATTTTGATAAAACTGCTGTTACCTTCCTCAAAAGCGCTGAGCCCGATAAAAATTTGCGATATCAGCTCCAAGATTCTGATTATATTAAGAAAAAATATCCTGAAGCAGCCAAGCTTTTCAAAAAAGTTATTACTAAAGAAAATGGATCTAAAAATGATAAAGAGAAAATGAAAGAAATCTGGCAGGAAATAGCTTTTGAGATTGTTGAAGCTGATATTAATAAATACTTTAAAATTGAGGAAAATGTTGAAATTGAGCTGCCAGACGGAAGTATTAATCAGAGTCTAAAATAAAATGGGGGTAATAAAAATGATCAAACATGTGGTAATGTGGGAGTTTAAAGATTTTGCTGAGGGAAAAGATAGGGAGAAAAATATTGAAATAGCAGAAAAGAAACTTTTATCACTCAAAGATTTAGTTGAGCAAATTAAATTCATTGAGGTTGGTAAAAATATCAACCAGAGTGAGGCTGCTTATGATTTAGTTTTAATTACTGAATTTGAGAGTCTTACTGATCTTGATGAATATCAAAATCATCCTGAACACAAGAAGGTAGCGGCTTTTATTGGGAAAACTGCTGCCAAAAGAGTTTTAGTTGATTATAAAAATTAATTAAAAAGACTTTACAGTACCTGATAATTTAAGGAGGTAATCTAAATGAAAGATATAAGTTATTCTGCCCTATCAAATGCTGCTCTGAGAGCAGCGGAGTCATATTACCCGGAAGACGAGCGTCTTTTTTATGACAGAACGGCTTTTTATTTGTTACCTCCTCTTTGGAAATTATTTTTGAAATTAATGAAATTTTCACCATTAAGAGAAATGATATATTCAAAAAGAGATAAGGAAATGCCAGGTGTGATTGGCAATCTTCTTTACAGAACAAAGTATATAGATGATGTGTTAAAGGAGAATTTAAAAGAAATTGAACAGCTTTTGATTCTTGGTTCTGGTTTTGATACTCGAGCTTACAGGTTTGACGGAGTTGAAAAGTTAAAGGTATTTGAAGTAGATCATCCTCAGACTATTTCTAAAAAAAGAAAAGGATTAAAAAAATTATACAAGAAAATTCCAGATCATGTAAGATTGGTTGAGATTGATTTTGATAAAAAGAAGCTAGAAGAGGTGCTGCTTGATAATAATTTTGCTTTTAATAAAAAAACTCTGGTCATCTGGGAAGGTGTAACTCAGTATATAGAACAAAAATCAGTAGATAAAATATTTGATTTTTTTGCTGAATTAGAAACAGGAAGCAAAATATTATTCAGCTATGTCAAAAAAGGAATAGTTGATGGATCAGATAGGTCTGAAGTTGATCAGCAGATAATTTCCTTTGTTGAGGAAATGGGTTTAGACTGGAAAACTGGAATTGAAAGCTCAAAAATTGAAACTATATTAAATGACAACGGCTTAAATCTAATTGAAGATGTGGGTAGAGAAGAGTATAAAAAAAGATATTCTCATCTAACCAGTCGAGAAATAAATATTTATGCTGGAGAAAGAATTGTTTACGCAGAAAAGAGGTAAAATATGAATAATTTTAAACTCCATCATTTAATAACAGTTGGCACTAGAGAAGCAGAAATGATAGAAGCACTGCTTAATGATAACAATATTGAAGTTATTGTGCGTCATGACGAGTTTGGCGGCTACAGCATGATCTATATGGGTTATTCTGCTTACAATATAGAACTCTATGTATCAGAAAATGATTATGGAAAGGCTAAAGAACTGCTAAAAAGCTTAAATATAGATAGTGTTGATAATTCTAATGGAACAGCGGAGAATCAAAAGGCTGAAAAAGATATAAGGCGCGAGAAAAGTATTTCTTTTTATCTAGCTCAGATTGCTAAAATAGTTATTATTCTTTATCTGATTTTAAATTTAATAGCTTTAATTTTCTGATTTAGTTTTAAAAATTGATTATGAAAAATAAGAGCTGAGGAGATGATTGATTTGGGTTATATTGATCTGCACTGTGACAGCTTATTGAGAATTTATAATAAATATGATCAGGATAATTTGTTGGAAAATAATAAGCTGAGTGTTGATTTCAAGGGACTAAAAGCTGGAGGAGCGCTGGCCCAATTTTTTGCTATATTTATGCCTGATCAGTCAACTTTAGAAGAATTAAATTTAGCACAAATTGATGATGATTTATATATAGAAGATTTACTTAACATTTTAAAAAATGAGGTTAAAAAAAATAATAAAATGATTGAGATGGCCTATAATTATCGGGATTTGTTAAATAATAAAAATGAAAATAAAATTTCTGCCTTTTTGACAATTGAAGATGGAAGAAGTGTCAATGGTGATCTAGAAAAAATAAAAAAGTATTATGAACTTGGAGTTAGATTAATTACTCTAAGCTGGAATTATGAAAACTGTTTTGGGTGGCCCAATTCTGATAATCAGGAAATTATGAAAAAAGGGCTCAAACAATTTGGAGTTGAAGCAGTAAAATATATGAATAAAATAGGGATAATTATTGATGTTTCTCATCTTTCAGATGGAGGCTTTTACGATGTTGCCGAACACAGTGAAAAACCTTTTGTAGCCTCCCATTCTAATGTGCGTTCTCTTGCAGCTAATCCCAGAAATCTTAAAGACGATATGATAACTAAGATTGCAGAAAAGGGTGGGGTGATCGGACTTAATTTTGCTCCCCAATTACTAAATAAAAATTCTGCTGATAAAAGAAGCCGGCTGGAAGAGATGATAGAACATTTAAATTACATAAAAAATATTGGTGGTGAGTCTGTGCTTGCTCTGGGAAGTGATTTTGATGGAATTCAGGGTGACTTAGAGATCACAAAAAGCAGTGAAATGCCACTTTTATTTAAAGCTCTTAAGAAAGATGGCTGGAGTGATGATTTAATTGATAAATTTAGATTAGAAAATGTTTTGAGAGTAATCAAAGAGGTATTAAATTAATTAAAACCATAATTATTTAATCAAATCAAAAACAGAAAAGAGGTAGGTCTATGTTTTACTTATTATTAATAGTTACTTTTTTGGTAGCTTTATTGGTCTGTTACATTGTCAGTAAACTTTTTAATGATTCGATTTATAAGATTTTACAATTAATTGTTCCAGAAGCAATCAATGAAGCCTGGCTTAAATATATTAAATTCGCAATCTATGTTGTTGGTATTTCAGGCGGAGTTAGAGTCTGGGATTTAGAAAAATATATTACCTCCCGATATGACAACAGAGAAATTGTTCAATTAACTGCAGAACGCTGGACTCTAGAAATTTACCGAACTCTAATTGGATCTCTGCAGAGTATCGCTACTGTTTTGCTGATTTTCTTTATCTTTACTTTGATAGCCTATGTTGTTTTAAGAATTTTCTCTTCCAGAAAAGAATGATTTTACTCAATAGATCTTTATATAATTTTTGTGTTTATATAAAATAAAAATATAATCTAGGGTGATTAGGTGACTAAAAAAATAATTTTTTTAACGATAATATTTGTTTTTATTTCTAGTATTAATATTTTAGGTGCTGACAATTTGATAAGATTAAATGAAATTAAAACTGAAGTTAAGCAGGCAGAAGAAAATTTTAATCGCAATAAAATTATAAAGTTGAAGAAAGAAGCAGCTGAGTTAGTTTATAATTTAGAAACAGCTAAATTATTTAAAGAAATTTTCCCTGATTTAGAAGATCACGATAATCAGGCAGAGTTTGTTGTTGAAAAATTGGCAAAATCATTAAATGAAGATGATCTATATAAGTTAATGAAGATTTATCCGAATAATTATAGAATAAGTAACGTTCACAGGGCTATTCTAGCTAAAAGTGATAGTTTAGAAGACCTGGCAAAATTATTAAGTGCAGTTCCCAAAAATAATTATGTGTTTCATCCTGCTAGATCTAAAGCAGTTAAATATGTTAAAGATTTAAAAACTGCCAGAGATTTTAAACAACTATTCCCAAATTTAGATGACTATAATAAAGAGGCAAGAGATATTTATAGAAAACTTAAAAATAAATTAAACAGAGAAGAACTTATTAAATTATCTGAAATATTTAAAAGTCAAAGCTTTAATGGTCTTGATGATTTACTACTTAAAAAAAGTGAAAATATTGATGATGTTTTGGATACTATAAATAGGTATCCTAATTTTAAAAGGTATAGTCCAGATTATGTGAGAAAAACAGCTTATAATTTTGTTAAAGACAGAACAAGTGCGGAGAAATTTTTAGCTGAGTTTACTGAGGATAATCAATTTACAGAAAGGGCAAAAGAATATTTAAAGGAAAGTCCTTCAGCAAAAAAAGAAACTTTCAATAAGCAAAAAGAAATTAATAAAAATAGTAAAATTAAAGATAACAGTAAATTAGATAATAATAATGATTACAAGGAAAAAAATATTGTTGATAAAAAACTTAATGGAGAAAAAGAAAAAGATGGTTACGCAAAAATGGTTGAGCTAGAATCAGATATTATTTCTGGAAAGAGAAGTGAAATTACAGCTAAAAAAGAGGCTGTTAAATATGTGGACAGCTTTAAAACTGCTGATAAATTTCATAATGTTTTCTACAAAAGTATAAACAATAATGATGTCGATAGTATAATAAATAATCTTAAAGATGATTTAAACACAACTGAAATCAAAAAATTAATAACTATTTTTTCTGATTTTCCTGCAGTAAGTACTTTGATTTATGAATATCTTGATAGATCAAAAAATTTGGATCAAATGATTAAAGCTGCTAAAGAGTTTAAAGATTATAAATATCAGGCGACAGCAGGAAGAAAAGCTTTAAAATATGTCAATAGTTTAGACTCAGCTGTAAAATACAAAAATAATTTTTATGAGTACGCTGCTAGATCTAATGGACCTGCTAATTCTCAGCTTTATGAAATAGTTAAAGCTAACTTAAATAATTCAAAATCTATAGATGGTGCTATAAAGATAACCAAAGATTTTAGAGATGTTTTTTCGATAATCAAAATGAGAGAACAAGTAATTTCATTAGTTAATACAAAAGATAAGCTTTTGAAATTTGTCAATTACTATCCTTTAGAAAATTTAAAGATTGATAAAGTTTTAAGCCAGTTATCAAAAACTGAACTTTTTGAAGTTGCTAAAAATTTCAAAATCAATAAAATTCAATCTGCTGCCAGACAGAGATATTTTAATCAAAGCATTAGTTATTTAGAATATAGAAACATTATAAATTATTTTCCTGAATATAAAAATGAAACAGTAAATATTGTTTTAAACTCAATTAATAATATTGATCAAGCTGTAAAAGCTAAAAATGCTATTCCTGAATTAAAAACAGAAATTAGAAAACAGGCTTTAGATCATGTAGATGATTTATATTCAGCTAAATTATATAATGATAATTTTTTAGTCAATAATGATAAATTAAAAGTTATCAAAAAATTAATGAAAACTCTATCACATGATGATTTAGAAAAATTGTTAGATGAGTATAAAGTTTTTACTGATAGAGAAAAAATATATAGATTACATCAAAAATATCATAAAATTAATGAACAGTATATTAAAATTTCTAGTAAGAATACTGAATTTAATATTCAAGGCCAGCTAAAAGATAGAAGTGAAGATGTGCTTTACCTTCGAGGTAGATCTTCTCCTGTTAATGCTGCTCTAAGTACTTATGGAACCTTATTAGATGAATCAAATATTTATATAATAAATTATAATCAAGATAAACTAAAGGATAATTTTTATCTTTCTAAAGGTCATTATTTAATTGAAAAAAGAATGGGAAAAAACTATTTTGGCCAAAATGTTCCAGTCTGGATATATGGAGATAAACCAGAAAAATTGTCTAAAATTGAAAAAAGATTATCTGAAATAAATGAACAAATTAATAGACTTTAGTTTAAGTCTTTCTAGCTATATTCTTATAAAAAAGTACATTAATGGTATTGTTATTAAATAGTCGTAAAATAATTGAAATGCATCTTAAGGAGCCCAAAATGAAAAATATAATTTTAGTTTTAATAACAATCTATATTCTAACATTATTTGTTCCTGCGGCAGCAGCTGAAATCTCGGAAATTGAGATTAAAGGACTGCAGAAAAGTGATACCAGTCTTATAGAAAAACAGCTAGCCTTTTCTGTAAGAGAAAAATTTGAGGAAGAAAAATTAATTTTAAGCCGGCAGAGGCTTTTAAACAGTGATCTTTTCAATCCGTTTACACTCAAGCTTGCAGGCAGAGAAATTACTCAGGATAAACTAAAGGTTATTGTAGAGGCAGAGGAGAGTGGGGTTTTTATGATCCACCCCTATGAATTTGCAATTAGAAAGACTACAGGCCTTCTTGGAGAAAAATTTGAACAAAAAATTTGGAATCCGGCTGGAAATGGAATCAGCTACAATCTTGCTTTTGACTGGAGTGATGATTCCTATCAGGAATATGGTTTAGAATATCTGGCTGATCAGGGTAAAATATACAGACTTTCCTGGAGGAATTTTGACCAGGATTTAGAATTTAATCAGCAGCAGTATTTAACTGAAGGCAATTTTTATAAATTTGAAATTGAAAGCCTGCCAGTAGTTAATATAAAAAATACTTATTCTTTAAAATATCAAAAAAACGATTATAGTACTTTAAATAAGGATTTAGAACAGGAATACCTGATCCCAGATTATAATTTTCTTTATAGGGGAGCAGTTAACTTTGAAGCAGGTTTAAGCAGGGCCTTTTCTTTAGATGATGATCAAAGTGATTTTAATAAAATAACAATTAACATAAATAAAGGTTTTGAGCTGAATAATAAATCTCAAATTATCGCAGACTTTAAAGGTGGATATGCTTCAGATGAAACACCTTTTAATTACCAATTTACTGCTGGAGCTTTTAGTAAGAGTGATGGTGGAATACCGATTAGAGGCCAGGAATATGAATTTGCAGGCACAAAGTATTTAAAAGGAACTTTAGAATATCAGCGTCAGTTATGGCAGAGAAAAATTTGGGGAGTTCTCTTTATTGACACTGCAAAAATTTCTGCCAGCAATATGAGCCTGAGTGACTATGACTGTGAAACTGATGCCGGGGTAGGAATAATATATTATTCTTTTTCAGGACCGATTAGAGCAGACCTTGGTTTTGATAATTTAGATTCTGATCCTATTTTTAATATTGGTTTTGGCAGCTCTTTTTAGATTTATAAATTCATTTAAATTAGATTAAACCTTAAACTAATTTAAGACTTTTAAAGAATATACAAATAGAGATAGTGAGGTGAAACTACTTAATTTATGTTAAAAAATAAATTAAAAGCAGGAATTATAGGACATTTAGTTGGCGATGCACTTGGAGTACCTGTTGAATTTAAAAGTCGAAAAGAACTAAAAAAAGATCCTGTAAGAGATATGCGGGGCTATGGGACCTATAATCAACCTCCTGGAACCTGGTCTGATGATAGTTCTTTAACCATCTGTCTTATGGAATCGCTTTTAAATGGATATGATTTGAATGACCAGGCGGAAAAGTTTATCAGCTGGCTTGATAAGGCTTACTGGACTGCTGGTGGGGAGACTTTTGATGTTGGTAATACAACCAGGGTTTCAATCGCCAACCTGAGGCAGGGAATGGAAGCAACAGCAGCTGGAGCAGGAGGAGAAAGGGACAATGGGAATGGTTCTTTGATGAGAATTTTACCACTTGCTTTTTACTTAATAGATACAGAGTCAGCAGATAAGCTTAAAAAAACTGAAGAAGTTAGCTCACTAACTCATTCTCATCCCCGTTCTATTTTGGGTTGCTATATCTATCTTGACTTTGCCCAAAGACTCATCATGGAAGCTGACCTGGAGCAGGCTTATGAAAAGACAGTAAAACACATAAATAATTTTATAGAGAAAGATAATTTAAGTTCAGAACTAAAATATTATAGTAGAATTTTATCTGGAAATATTAAAGATTCAGCAGAAACTGAAATAAAATCTACAGGCTATATAGTTGACACCTTAGAAGCAGTATTCTGGGTGCTTTTAAAAAGCAATTCTTATCAAGAGGCTGTTTTAAAAGCAGTAAATTTAGGTGAAGATACCGATACTGTTGCTGCAATCACAGGCGGTCTGGCTGGGATATATTATGGCTTTGACAGTATCCCTAAAAAATGGATTGAGCAGCTGGCACGTTTAGATGATGTATTAGAATTAATCAACAGCTTTGGAGAAGAAATTTAAAATAAATCAATTATTAAATTGAAGGAGTGTTTTTAGTAAATGACAGAAAATTTAAAAGCTAGTTTGGTTATTGGCGAGGGATATAACCCCTGGTATAACCTGGCATTAGAAGAATATTTATTAAATGATTTAGAAGAAGACGAAATAATACTTTATCTCTGGCAGAATGATAATACAGTTGTTATTGGACGTAACCAAAATGCCTGGCAGGAATGCAGAATTAATGATTTAGAAGCTGCTGGTGGTAAATTAGCTCGCCGTCTTTCTGGCGGAGGAGCAGTATTTCATGATTTGGGCAATTTAAACTATACCCTTTTAATGCCCCGGAGGGAATATGACTTAAAAGAAAAGTTAAAAATAATTTTAAAAGCTCTGCAGGATATAGGTATAGCTGCTGAGTTTTCCGGGCGCAATGATATTATATGTGGTGGAAAAAAAATATCAGGTAATGCATATTATCTTGGAAGTAAAGCCGCCTACATTCACGGAACAGTTTTAGTAGATAGTGATCTTGAAAAATTGGTTTCTTACCTGAATGTCTCAGATGCTAAAATCAAATCTAAGGGGATTAAGTCTTTCAGATCAAGAGTTATGAACCTGAGTGATACTGATGCAGAAATTTCAGTAGCAGCAGTGAAAGAAGCTATTAAAAATAGTTTTTCTGATTTATACAATCAGGGTCAGGCTCTAAATGAAATTAAAATCGAAGAAAATCAAGAGCTTAAAGAACTAAATAATAAATATTCTTCCTGGGACTGGCGGCTGGGAAAAACCCCGGATTTTGATATCTCATTTAATAACCGCTTTCAGTGGGGAGAAGTAGAATTGAATCTAAAACTAGCTTCAGGAACTATTGCAGAGGCCACCTTATATTCTGATGCCATGTACAGTGATTTAATACCGAAACTGTCCAATTCCTTAATCGGAAAGCAGTTTAAACAGCAGGAAATGCTGGCTGGAGCAGAAAAAGTACTTGATAGTTATAACTGGCCAGACCAAAATAACTCTGAGGCAGTTAAAGAAGGATTTTTAAGCTGGCTAGAAAATGAATTAAATCAGATAATTTAGTAATAGGAAGAAGTAGGTTTAGATTGACAGTTTATAATTATAGAATAAATATAAGTTTAATTTTAAAAAACTAAAGGATTCTGAAATTTTATAAAGAATTATAATATAATAAGGAAAATAAAGTTAAAAAAAGATATATCTGAAATTAAACCCTAATTGCAATTTCAAATAAAGTTAAATGAAAACACACTTTGATGTTTATACAGCGAAATTAATACAACAGGGAGATGATTAAAATGCGTAGTGATCTGTCTAGTGAGCAGAAATTAGAAGAACTACTTAAAAATTTAGTTAATCAGGCTCCTGGTGCATTATATCAATTTCGTTACTTCCCCAAAAATGAAGAAATAATTTACATTTATGTATCTCAGGGAATACATGATATTTTTGAGCTTTCTCCAGCAGTAATTATGAAAGATAGTTCTAAACTTTTTGAGCGCATGCATCCTGATTATATTGATCAGGTTTTAGCATCGATTGAAGAATCAGCAGCAGCTTTATCACTCTGGAAAGAGACTTTTAAGGTGCTCTTACCTGAAAAAGGTGAGCTCTGGATTCAGGGAACTGCCAGACCAGAAAGAATTGTTGATGGAAGTATAATCTGGTATGGGAATTTTAGAGATATTAGTGAAAAGAAAATACAGCAGCAAGAATTAGAATATCAGCTCAGATTTCAGAGAGCTTTAACCTCAGTTTCCAGTGATTTGCTTGATTTGAATTCAGCTAATCTTGATCGAAAAATAAACAGTGTTTTAGAAAAAATAGGATATTTTTTTGATATTGACCGCAGTTACATTTTTCAATTTACAGATAATAATCGAAAAATGTCTAATACATATGAATGGTCTTTTCAGGGGATTGAACCTCAAAAATGCAAACTACAGCAGCTTCCTACTGTCAGATTTCCCTGGTGGATGTCAAAGTTAAAAAAGAATCAATTTATCTCAATTCAAGATGTGAATAATATGGCTGAGGAGGCAAAACCTGAACAGAAATTATTGAGAATGCAAAATATAAAATCTATTATTGTAATGCCAATGTTTATTGAAAATGAGTTGTTTGGATTTTTTGGTTTCGATTTTGTGAGAGAAAAAAGGGAATTTTCTAAAAAAGATATTAGGCTACTGAAGATTTTTACTGATTTTATTACAACTGCATTTTCTAAACACTTAGACTATCAAAAAATTAGAAAACTAACTTACAATGATAGTTTAACCGGTCTCTATAATCGCAGATTTTTTGAAGAGGAATTAAAGCGCCTGGATACAGAAAGGCAGCTGCCCCTGGCAATTATAGTTGCTGATATTAATGGGTTAAAAGTTATTAATGACAGTTTTGGCCATCAAATGGGAGACTGTTTAATTAAAAAAAGTGCTGAATTAATTAAAAATGAAATTAGAGATGAGGATATTTTAGCTCGTCATGGTGGAGATGAATTTGCTATTTTACTGCCTCAGACTTCAACAGCAGCAGCTGAAAAAATTGTTGCCAGAATTAAAAGAAAAATCCCTGAAGCTAATAATTATAACTTAACAATTTCTATTTCCTTTGGAATCGCTGTTAAAGATTCAATTGAGGAAGAAATCTATCAGACTTTTAAAAGGGCAGATAATAAAATGTATCATAATAAATTATCACAAAGTAAGAGTATAAAAAATAAGATTGTTAAGGGCTTAATTAGCACATTAGAAGTCAAAAGCAATGAAACTAAAGAACATACTGTTCGAATGACACGCTTATCTATTAATTTTGGCCGTTATTTAAATCTATCTAATTTTGAACTAAACAGATTAGCGCTGCTTTCAACCCTGCATGATATTGGGAAAATAACAATTGAAGATTATATTTTAAAAAAACCTGGTAAATTATCTAAAGCAGAATGGAAAGCAATTAAACAGCATCCGGAAGCAGGCTATAATATTGTAAAGGCCTCTGGAGAATTTGCTTTAATTGCAGAAGAAATTTACTCTCACCATGAAAGTTGGAATGGTAGTGGTTATCCGAGACAACTTAAAGGTAGTAAAATTCCATTTTTAGCAAGGATAATTTCAATAATTGATGCTTATGATGTTATGACTTCGGAAAGACCATATAAAAAAAGGATGACTAAAGCAGAAGCGATTAAGGAAATTAAAAGCTGTGCTGGGACTCAATTTGATCCTGAATTAGCAATTAAGTTTATAGACTTTTTAAAGGAAAAGAATAGTAAATAAAAAATATGTTTTCAAAAGGAGATTTAGAATGTATATAGTAAGTTCTTGTCTGGCAGGGATTAACTGCCGTTATGATGGTGGTAATAATTTAAATGAAAAGGTATTAGAATTAGTAAAAGCAGGTAAGGCAATTCCAGTTTGTCCTGAAATGCTAGGAGGATTAGAAACTCCAAGATTAGAGTCAGAGATAGTTAGAGATGAATCAGGAAATAGAAAAGTTGTGGACAAAGAGGGCAGAGATGTGACAACTGCATTTATTAAAGGTGCAATGAAAACCGCTGCTATTGCTAAAATAGTAGATGCTAAAAAGGCGATATTGCAGCAGAGAAGTCCTTCCTGTGGGTATGGCAAAATATATGATGGGACTTTCAGCGGCAATTTAATTGAAGGAAATGGAATTACGACTGAAGTTCTGCTTGAAAATGGAATAGAAATTCTAACTGTTGACGACTTAGATGAGCTTGATTAATTAACATAAAAAAATTTAAATAATCAAATAAAATATTTAAGGTTGCAGGAATATTCCATTTTATATCTAAATTTAATGGTAGTAATCGGGAATATTTTATTCAAAATTAATTTTCAGAAAATTAAAAAAAGGAGGGGTAAAAATATATGAAGTGTTTTCTTTAAAGCGGCTTTAGTTGGGATTAATGGTAACTTCAAATTATCACAGGGGGTTATATAATGAGTACAAAAGTTTCGATCAGTAAATTTGACTCTTTAAAGGGAAATGAAGAATTTATCGGTGGTAAATTTAAGCGCTATGAAGAAGATATTTCAAAAATCAAAGATAAGTTACGAGAAGTAATCGAAAAAAGTGTTGGTAGTATTGATAATTTAGTTAAAAATGGTGATCGAGTTTTGATAAAGCCTAATCTGGCCTTTTTGGCACCACCGGAAAGTTTTTCAGTTGTAGATCCGCGGGTAATTGAAGCCCTGGTTTCTCTGTTAAAAGAGGAATCACAGGCTGGAGAAGTCTGGGTTGGAGATAACCCATCTTTAGGTAAACATGTTGGCCGAGCAAAACCTGCTTTTAAAGCAGCAGAAATGGAGCAGGCTGCATATAGAGGTGGAGCTGATAAGGTATTATATTTTGACGAAGAAGCATCAGTAGAAGTTGATATTCCCATGGCTAAAGTTTTCAAAAAAGCTTCAGTCTTTAGACCAATCTTGGATGCAGATGTGTTAATTAATCTGCCCAAGATGAAAACTCACTTAGGTGGGACTGTTACCTTAGGTTTAAAAAACTGGCAGGGAATTATTCCAAATGTTCATCCTTCCGGTCAGCAGCAGGATACTCATCGAATAGATCTTGACCAAAAAATCGCTGATCTTTTAAGGATTAGAAAAGCAGATTTAACAATTATTGATGGAATTATTGCTATGGAAGGCCAGGGACCTCATGAAGGTACACCTTTAGAAATGAAC
>NZ_QBLR01000213.1:0-5851 GCF_003070835.1 Halanaerobium sp.
CCACCTCACGATGGACACCCTTGTCTTCAGCTAGTGGTTGGCACTATTAACCCCCACATCAGACTTTCACTGATTAGCAAATATTCATGCCAGGCAAACTATTTAATAAAAATCAACAGAAAATTTTCTGCTGATTTTTATTATTTTGTTTCTTAACCTTCTATTATTTTAACTCTTCAAAAGCTTTGCTAAGCATAGGTACAATTTTCTTTAAATCACCAACAAGACCATAATCACAGATTTCAAAAATTGGAGCATCTGCATCAGTATTTATTGCTATAATCAAATTAGAGTTCTCCATACCTGCTTTGTGTTGAATAGCACCGGAAATACCACAAGCAAAATAAACTCTTGGCTTAACTGTTTTTCCTGTCTGTCCAACCTGATGAGCTTTATCAATCCAACCTTCATCTACAACAGCACGGGAAGCCCCCACTTCACCACCTAAAACAGAAGCAAATTCTTCAATCGTTTCAAAGTTTTCTGGACTACCAACACCCCTACCACCTGAAACTATAATTTCTGCTTCTTCAAGATTAACACTGGCTTTAGCTTCTTTAATAATTTCTTTAATAGTAGTATATATATCAATATCAGATAAATCAGATTTTAAATTAATAATTTTACCACTATCTGTAATATGTGATTTGATATTTTTATCAGTGATTTTTACCTCAATTTCTTCTATTTCTCCAGTTCTAGAGTAATCTGGATCTGTTTTTTCCATAACTCCAGGCCTTACTGTTGACATTTGAGGTCTATGATCTGGACAAATAATCGTTGCCATTAAATTACCACCAAATGCAGGTCTAGTTTGAAGTAGAATATTTCTTTCTTTATCAATTTCAAGTTTTGTACAATCTGCTGTTAAACCAGTATTTAAGCGAGCAGAAATACGAGGTCCTAAATCTCTACCATTGTGAGTAGCACCTAGAAGTACTATTTCTGGTTTAAACTTATTAATCAAATCACAAATGACAGATGTATAAGTTTCAGTTCTATAATCTTTTAATTCTTCATCCTCAACAATATATACATGATCTGCTTTATAAGCAAATAATTCTTTTGCATCCTCTTTAATATCTGAGGCTAATACAACAGCTGATAAAGTAGTGTCTAATTCATCAGCTAACTTTCTTCCTTCACTACATAATTCAAAAGCAACATTCATTAATTTATTATTTCTCTGTTCTGCTAAAATCCATACGCCTTCATAACTAGAAATGTCCTGCTTTTCAATCTTATTTTCTTTTTCAATTTCCATTGCATCAAATTCACACTCTTTAACACAAATTCCACACATAGTACATTTTTCTGGGTCAACAACCGCTATATCATTTTCCATTTTTAAAGCACCAAATGGACAGTTAGTTACACAAACTTCACATCCGACACAATTATTTTCAAATATTTTTAACATTCAATTATTCCTCCCTCTTTATATTACCTGTTCCATTTTTAATTTTTCTAATAATTTCTTAACTTTTTCTTTTTCATTTCCCTCTAACATTTCACCTTTTTTCTCATTTGTAGGTACAAAGGTATCATATACTTGTGTTGGAGATGCATCAAGACCAAGCTTTGTCTTATCAACTTCAAAATCTTCTACTGTCCAAACCTTAATACAGTCTTCCTTTTGAAAAGCTGAGACAATTCTTGAAATAGAAGGATATCGTGGTTTATTTAGATCATCAATTACTGTTAAAAGCACTGGCAGCTTAGTTTCAATGACACTATAGCCATCTTCTAAAGCCCTTTTTGCTTTAACTTTTTCACCTTCTATTTCTAACTCTTTTACATACGTAATCTGAGGAATTTCTAACTTTTCAGCAATTTGCGGTCCAACCTGTGCTGTATCACCATCAATTGCCTGACGGCCACAAAAAATAAGATCAAACTCGCCTGCATGTTTAATTGCCTGTGCTAATGTATAAGAAGTTGCCCAGGTATCAGATCCTGCAAACGCCCTATCTGAAAGAAGAATACACTCATCAGCACCCATTGCATATGCCTCTAAAAGAGCTGTTTTAGCTTGAGGTGGCCCCATACTAATTACTGTAACCTTTCCGCCATTTTCTTCTTTTAATTTTACTGCTTCTTCTAAAGCATTCTTATCCTCTGGATTAATAATACTGGGAACACCATCTCTTATTAATGTTCCTTTTTCTTCGTCAATTTTCACTTCATTTGTATCTGGTACCTGTTTTACACATACTAATATATTCATTATATTACCTCCTGTAATAAATCTTTTTTTATTTTAATAAAAAACCGGCAATTACCATCTTTTGCACTTCAGTTGTTCCCTCATAAATCTCAGTGATTTTTGCATCACGCCATAAACGTTCAACTGGATATTCTTTCATATATCCATAACCACCATGTAACTGAATTGCTTTATTAGCAACATAAACAGCAGCCTCTGAAGCATAATATTTTGCCATTGCAGCTTCTTTAGAATATCTCTGGCCTGAGTCTTTAGTTTTTGCCGCTTTATAAACTAATAATCTTGCGGCTTCAACCTTAGTACCCATTTCAGCTATTTCCCACTGTAAGCCCTGGAATTTAGAAATTGGTCTACCAAACTGCTCTCTTTCTTTAACATACTGAACTGTCTCATCTAAAGCTCTTTGAGCAATACCTAAGGCCTGAGCAGCAATTCCAATTCTACCACCATCTAATGTTGCCATAGCGATTTTGAAACCCATGCCTTCTTTGCCCAGAAGATTTTCTTTTGGCACTCTGCATTCCTGAAAAATTAACTCTCTTGTATCAGATGCATTAATTCCAAGTTTGTTCTCTTTTTTACCCAGTTTGAAACCAGGAGTGTCTCTTTCAACAATAAAAGCACTAATACCTCTTGTTCCTTTATTTTTATCAGTCATTGCAAAAATAATAAAAGTATCAGCTTCACCAGCATTTGTAATAAATATTTTAGAACCGTTTATTACATATTCGTCATCATCTAATACAGCTGTAGTTTTTTGAGCTGATGCATCAGTACCAGCATCTGGCTCAGTTAAACCAAAAGCACCTAATTTATCACCTCTAGCCAATGGTTTTAAATATTTTTCTTTTTGCTCTTCATTTCCAAATTGATATATTGGATGAGCACCTAAAGAAGTATGAGCAGAGACAATTACTCCGTGAGTTGCACATGCTTTTGATAATTCTTCAACAGTTAAAACATAACTTAATGTATCAGCACCTGCTCCATCATATTTTTTAGGGAAAGGAATTCCTAACATATCAGCCTTAGCCATTTTTTTAACATTTTCTTTTGGAAATTCACAACTTTCATCAATTTCAGCAGCTATATCTTTAACCTCATTTTCTGCAAAATCTCTAACAACTTTTTTTATCATTTCTTGAGTACTATTTAAATTAAAATCCATTTTTTTACCTCCAAATTTTACTTTATTACTTTAATTAATTTTATTAATAATTGATGACTATTTACTTAGCTTACCACCAATAACAGTATTACATACTTCTATATCCCTTAATTTATCCTCTTTAACATAGAAAGGATCATGAGATAAAATACTAAAATCAGCTTTGTATCCAGGCTTTATCTGCCCTAATGTCTCTTCTTCAAACGCATTATAAGCACCATTTTTAGTATATATTTCTAGTGCATCCTGTACAGTTACTTTTTGATTGGGAAGCCAGCCAAATTCAGGTTTTAAAAACTCATCTTTTCTGCTAACTAAACAGCTGATTCCCCAAATTGGATCTGGTTTTTCAATAGGAGAATCTGAACTACCGGCAGTATTAATTCCTAAATCAATCATATCTTTCCACAAATAACTCTGCTGTGCCCTATCCTTACCAATTCTATTCTCAACTATTTCCCAATCACTTGCTGTAAATGCAGGTTGAATATCTGTATTAATTTCTGCAGCTTTCATTCTTTTAAGGAGTTGATAATCTGCCAACTGAGAGTGAATGATCCTATGTTGTAAATTATCATCATATTTTTCTTGCACTGCTTCAACAACTTCTACAAATTGTTCAATAGTTCTATCACCTATCGCATGACAGGCAACCTGCATTTTGTTTTTACAGGCTATTTGAACTAAATTCTCCATCTTTTCTTTGCTACACAACAGTTCTCCATAGTCAGAATCCCGATTGTTATAACTTTCTCTTAAAGCAGCAGTTCGGGCTCCTAAAGAACCATCGGCCCAGATTTTTAGAGGGCCTAAAGTTAAATAATCATTGTATTTACCAGTATTGTAATTAGCAATAAACGCTCTTAGATCTTTTTCATTAGTTAAGCGAAGCTGTAAATTATACCTTAATGGCAGCTTTCCACTATCAGCTAATTCAAAATAAGCCTTTAATGTTTTATGAAAAGAAATACTGGAATCAGCCAGATCATCTGACTGGACAAAAGTTAGTCCATACTCCAGATATTTTTTAGAAGCTTCCAGGATATAGTTTTTTATATCCTTTACAGTAGTTTGAGGAGCAGCATCTAAAATTAGTTTTTGTGCATCTTCGCACAAAATTCCGCTTGGATGACCCTTTTGATCCTTATAAATTCTTTTATTGTTTATAGTTTTTTTATAAAGACCCGCTTCCTTTAAAGCTACAGTATTTGCAGTTAACACATGTCTGCATTCCCTTTTGAAAACTATGGGATGATCTGTAGAAATTTTATCTAAATCTTTGGCTGTTGGTAACCTATCCTCAGTAAAATTTTCTTGATTCCACCCCCAGCCAAATATCCAGTCTCTTGCTTTGAAATCCTTATTTTTTATGTATTTTTTTCCGATTTCTATTAATTCTTTAATAGATTTAACTGCACTTAGATCTATCTTATCTAATTCAGAACCATACATTACAGTATGTAGATGACTATCACAAAAACCTGGTATCAAAGTCTTTCCTTTTAGATCTATTTTCTGATATTGAGCCGTATTATTCACATTAAGGTCAACAATTTTTCCGTTTTCAACCAATACATTCTCAACAATTGGATTAGACCTATCCATTGTATATATATCAGCATTGCAGAAAAGTTTTAACATGATTATCTCATCCCTTTATAGAATACTTACTCGTTTTTAAATTCAGCTTTTCTTTTTTCTAAAAAAGCCTGCATACCTTCTTTTTGATCAGCCGTACTAAAACAGTTGCTAAATAAATTAGCTTCATACTTACTACCTTCTGTAGCTGGATGTTCTAAAGCAAAATTAACTGCTTCTTTGGCAAAAGAAATTATCGGAGCAGATTTTTCAGCTATTTCTTCAGCCAGTGATTTAGCTTGAGTAATAACATCATCAGTCTCAAAAACCTGATTTACTAACTTTAATTCTGCCGCTTTTTTAGCATTAATATTTTTTGCTGTTAATACTAATTCCAGGGCCTTAGGTTTCCCAATTATTTTAGTTAAACGTTGTGTCCCACCAAATCCAGGTATAATTCCCAGACTAATTTCGGGTTGACCAAACTTTGCATTTTCAGCTGCAATTCTAAGATCACAAGCTAAAGCCAGTTCACACCCGCCACCTAGGGCATAACCATTAATTGCTGCAATAAATATTTTAGGAGAGTTTTCAATTTCATTAAAGACTCTATGTCCTAATAAAGAAAATTCTTTAGCTTCCTGCACATTCATATCCTTCATTTCAGAAATATCTGCACCTGCTGCAAAAGCTTTTTCACCTTCACCACTTATTATTACAACTTTAACTGCCTCGTTTTTGTTCAAATCTTCAATTACAAGATCAATTTCTTTTAATGTTTCTTTATTTAAAGCATTTAAAGCTTTAGGACGATTTATTTTTAAAATAGCCAGACTATTTTCTACTTCTAGATTTAGATTATTATAACTCATTTTTAC
>NZ_QBLR01000214.1:0-5822 GCF_003070835.1 Halanaerobium sp.
AAAAATCACTGGCAGTCTACAGAATGGCTTTTGGGCAGGCCAGACAGGAGGATTTAGTTGATTTTATTGAAGAGAATCTTTCTGATTATTATAGAAAAAAGCTGATGGATTACAGGATAGATTTAGCTCAATAATTTTAATATTATGTTTGATCTACTAATTTAAAATCAATAATAATGCTAAGAATTTCTTGTTGCATTTAAACTATAATGCTATAGTATAAATATAAGAAATCAAAAGTATTGATGGGGTAATTAATATGAACAAAAAAATTGAAATAGAGTATCCTGACACATTACCTGATTTGCTTCAAGAAAGTTCAGAAGTTTTTGAAAGAGAAGCAAAAATGGCAATGGCTGTTAAATTATTTCTGCAATAAATAATGGAGAGAATATTGGTCTTAAAAAGGCTATTAATAATATGAGAAACAATGGTATTTGGATAAGTGAAAAACTTGAAGAAAAAGCATTTGAATTAATTTTGAATAATTTATAATTATCCCTTCTCGTTTGAGGAGGGTTTTTTGCATTTATACACCAGTTCGCGACATAAGGCTGTCATACTTTTATGTTAGGCTAAAGAAAAACACCTTCAAAGCAGGAAAACACCAATATTTAACGAATATTTAATATTAGGAAATAAAAGTTATTATAAAAAATATATGTGACAAATTACGACTTTAATCGACATAATATTTAGAATGAGGTGGTTATAATTAATTTAAATCAACTAATTAATGAAATATCAATAACAATTGGATTATCTATTAATTGGCTAATAGTTATTATTTTTGTTTTATTTACAATTGGATTTACAATTTATCAGTGGTATAAAAATATACTTCCAACTAAAAACTTAAAAAATAATATTTTTAAATTAAGAACTACGCTGGATAAGAAATTAGATAATAATTCTTTAAATAATATTTTAGAAATTGAGTCCTTAATTGGAAAAAATAATTTTATCATAAACGATATATTAGAAGATTATATTATTATGATTAAAAATAACAATAATAAGAACATTATTGATCCAGAACATTACATAAATCAAAATAGTATATTTTCAAATTTTCTTAATAAAAAAGTGTCTGATAATATACCAAGTACATTAACTGCAATAGGTATTTTGGGTACTTTTTTTGGTTTAATTATTGGTTTATGGAATTTAAATATTGCAAATGCTGAGAATATTAGAAATAGCATTCCACCATTAATAAGTTCAATGCAGATTTCATTTATTTCTTCCTTAGTTGCAATTTTTTGTTCTATAATTTATAACTATTGGAATAAAAAATATAATAATATTACTGAAAAAGAAATTAATAGATTAAACAATACATTGAGAAAATATTTGCCAATTAGAATTGAGAGTAATCTCATAGATAATATTGTAGAAAACCAGGAAAAACAGCTGAGGGCTACTCAAGAATTTTATACTGATACTCTTATTCCAGAATTAGTTAACGGAGTTAAAGAAGCAGTTGATCAAAGTTTAAAACCTTCTATGAACAGTATTGATAATAATCTAAATAATTTTGTTGAAGCTTCTAAAGAAAACCAAAAGGATATGATTGAAGGTGTAGAAAAAATTGTTTCTGAAAGTATTGCACCTCAAATTGAAGAAATGCATAATATTATGGATAATTTAGCTGATTTATCAATTGATAAACAGAGTGAAAGTATAGATAAAATGGTTGATAAATTTATGAAAACATTTAATGAGAGTTTTGATAATCAATTTACTGCCTTAAGAGTTACTTTAGAAG
Organism: Halanaerobium sp.; assembly: GCF_003070835.1. Taxonomy (NCBI): domain Bacteria; kingdom Bacillati; phylum Bacillota; class Clostridia; order Halanaerobiales; family Halanaerobiaceae; genus Halanaerobium; species Halanaerobium sp. The sequence goes on from NZ_QBLR01000214.1 coordinate 1,769, forward strand.
ATATGATCCGCTGGCAGAAAGAAAGTAAAAAAGAAATGGAAAGTTTGATCTCTACTTTAGAGCAGGGAGCAGTTAAGCAAAATGATATGCTTGATTATACCGAGAAGTTATTAAATAATGTTCAGCAGTATGTGAAGCAGTTTGATGATTTAAATGCTAATTTAAATCATAATATAAAACAGTTAAATACACTGGGGGAGAAACTTAGCGGCTTAGAAGAAAAAACTAATGATAAATTAGAAATCTTAATTGAGCAGCAGGAGAAATTTGATCAGAAGAAAAATTCACATATTGACGAAATGGAAATACAGTTAGATAATATAGAGAAATACTGGGATAATGTGCAGTCCAGTTTTACAGAACTTAATAATAACTTTAATGGAGCGATTGAACAATTTGCAGATAGTACTCATGAAAGTCTTGAAAGAACCTTTACCAGCTTTGATGAAAATTTAAGTGAAATATCCGATAGATTAGCAGTTACAATTACTGAGGTTAATAATTCTTTAGAAGATATTCCAAACTCATTTAATCAATTAAAAAATCTTTTAGATGAATTTAAAATTGATCGAAAGGAAATATTGGATGTTTTAGATAAACAAGAATCGCTTTTAGGTGATAAACTGACAGATATATCTAAGGCTGTCCAGGAAGAAAATAAAAAAATTGAAACAATTTTAGAAGAAAATAATAAAAATTTAAAAAATGATGTTAAAAAAGAAGTTGAAAATAATATTACACCAATTAGTGCTGAATTAAAAGAAGAAAGAGAAAAACAAAAAGAAATTATTGATCAATTAAATTATATAAGAGATAAAATGGAAGAGAACGAAGATAAATCTAGTTTTTTCTCTCGGCTGAGGGGGGATAATTAGTGTTTAATTTTTTTCGTGAAAGTAAGATTGATAGTCAAGAAGAAAAGGCCAATTTTTGGATTTCTTATGCTGATATTATGGCTGCTCTTTTATTAATGTTTATTCTGCTGTTATCTGTAATTATGTTAGATGCAAGAAGTGCAGAACAGGCAGCAGTAGAAGCTGAAATTAAGGCTACTGCACAAGAAGAGAAAATTGAAAAGCAAAAAAATGAAATAGAAACAAAAACAAAAGAGATAGATAAATTGTTAGGAGTTAGAGAAGAAATAATTATTGCTTTACAGCAGAAATTTGCTGATACAGATTTAAGTTTAGAGATTGATTCTCAAACAGGAGCTATTCGCCTGCCGGGCGGAGTGTTTTTTAATACAGACAGCACTGAGATAACAGACGAGGGTATTAAATTTTTAGAAAGCTTTATTCCTCAATATGTTGAAATATTATTGGGTCCTGATTTTAAAGAATATGTAGCTCAGATTATTATTGAGGGTCACACTGACGATGTGGGCAGCTATATGTATAATTTAGAATTATCACAAAATAGAGCGTTTGAAGTTGTTACTCAAATTTATGATGAAAGTTTTACTGATTTTAAATATAAGAATAGATTAAGAGATTATCTAACTGCTAATGGTCGTTCATATAGTCAGCCAATTAAAAATAAAAATGGAGAAATTAATAGAGAAAAATCTCGCAGGGTAGAATTTAAATTTAGACTTAAAGATACTGAAATGATAAATGATATTAAAAATACATTGGGAGAATGATCGTATGAAATTTAATAGCTTTTCTTTTCAGCCATCTAAATTAATTGCAGTGAAAAATAAAATCAAAAAAACATTCCCCACCAAAGCAGACATTTATAAAATTAAATCTCAAAAAGCAAAAGAAGTAGACTTAGAGGAGTTATTAAAGAAAATAAGAGAATTTAGTCTAGATAAAATAATATATTTAGCAGATTCATTAAAAACTGAAGAAATAATTGCCTTAGCAATTAAATATAGCAATATTCCTCATGAGTTGTATAAAAAAATAAATAATATCATATTACATAAAAAAGATAAATTTATAATTAAGATTTTGTGGAATAATTTTGCTGAGGATTATACAAATAAAGATTTAAGCAGTTTGCTTGGTAATTTATTAGCTTCATTTTCTAAATTAAATGATCAGGAAAAAGTTTTAGATACTATATTTAAAGATTCTTCACCTCTAATTAATATGAGAAAGTATATTGAAAACAATAAAATTACTTTATTTTATTTTTTAGACAAGCTAGATTTAATATTTGAGAATAAAATTTCTAAAAGATTAGCAGCAGATTTACTTAGTAAAGGTACTAAGCCGGTCTTTCTTAGAGAAGATAAGAACAATTTAATCAAAGTTTTTAAAGAATTAGAAATCAAAAATCTAAAAGCAGTGGTTGAAAATTATCTATTTGTTTTTAAAGATAAGGAATATGAAGAAGAGCTGATGTATATAATTAAAGATCGTTTGGGTGATCCAAGAGAAGATTACAGCACTGCTTGGAATGAGATTGATAAAAAGGCTAAAGAAAAGGCTGCAGCTTGGTTTAACTATAAAAAACTAAAAGAGTTTTTTGACAGCATAACTACTGACCAAGAAGAAGCTCAGAAAAGATTTTCTTATTGGGAAAAACAGGTTGATATTATGGAAAAGGTAGATTATGTTAAAAAATATCTGCAGTTATTTTTAACTTTTGATAATTTTGTGGTTGTTGAATTTGGTGATTTAGGTAATGCAGTTTATTTTTATAAAAAAGATTTCTTTGAACAAAATTTGGCACAATATATGAATAAACACAATGCTGTAAATAATAATTCATTAAAATATACCTATGAAGCAAGAAATATGGGAAATAAAAATGTATATAAAGTTAATCATATGAGCAGCTGGCAGCATAAAGCAGATAAAATGATTAAAGAACTTAGAGCTGGAAGGAGATAAATATGTTCAACTTCTTTAAAAATAACTTCAAAACAAATAAATCAGAGCCTGAGATAGAAATAAAGCGGACTCTTTTAGAAAATGGAATTGAGTTTGAAATTAACAAAATTGATAATGGGCAAAGAGAGAAGCTAAGTTTTCCAATTACTTATGGCAAATATTTTGATTTAAGAAATTTAATCAATAAAGATTTTTATCTTTCTCTGCAGATTCTTGAAGGTACCTGGCACAGTGAGGAATTAATAGAAAAAGGTGATGGAAGTTATTTTCTGCATATTGATACAATATATCAGTATCAAAATTCTGCCGAAGATGAAGAGAGTTTGGGAGAAGGTAACAGAAAATTAAATGAACTGCTCGGACTTAAACCTGATGAAGACTTAGAAATTACTATAGATAACAGTGGTGTTATCGGCAGCAGTAATTTCAAATTAAAATATATAATCAAAGCTGAGCAGGAAGGGTATATAAGTAAGTTTTATCAAAGAGCTGGCCCATTTTTTCCTTTAAATGATAATCAGGCCTATGTTTTAAATAAAAAACTAACTGAAGTCCTTGATTTAATAGATAATCCTCCAGAGGAAAGAGAAGAGCAATTTGAATATTTTGCTAAGGTTAAATCTAAAGCAAAAAAATTAGATATTAAATTCAACCCATATTTAGAGGGAGAAGAATATTTCTTTCCTGAAGATTTAGATATAGATATTGAATTAGAATCTATTGATTATTTAAAACTCAACCCTAAATTTAATGATTTGGATGATCAGTTAAATCAAGATGCTGAAAAAGCAATAAATAATAATGATAATTATACAGTTAATAAAACTGGCGGCAAAAACCAAAGAGTCTTTATTGGGCCTGAAAGTAAAGAAAGTTATAAACATGCATCAGCAAATAGAGAATTAACAGGATCCCAGGTGCCTGACTTTATTGAAAATCCTATGAAGTATCTACCAGATAACATAGATTTAGAAAAGTTTAGTGAAAGAGTAAAAGGACTTAAAGAAAGAGTTTACAGAGTTCAGCCGTTTGTTAGTTCTTCTAAAACCGATCAGATTGACTGGTTTGATATCGATGTTGGAGTCAATATTAAAAATGAAAGTGATGAAGCTGATGAGGAACAAATTGAGCTCAGTGAATTTGAAAGGCTGGTAAAAGAAGCTAGAGAAAAGGGTGAAGACTATGTGCTCTATAATGATAACTGGGTTAAA
>NZ_QBLR01000215.1:0-5795 GCF_003070835.1 Halanaerobium sp.
AAGAAAAAGGGAAAAGAAGAAGGTAGAATTGAGGGTAAGATTGAGGGAAAACAGGAAGAGGCAAGATTAATCCTGATGAGGCAAGTTAAGGCTAAATTTAAGAATTCAGATAATGAAATTATTGATTTAATTAATGAAGCTGAGTTGAGTAAAATTGAAGATTTAAGTGAAAAAATAGTAACTGCAGATTCTAAAGAAGAAATAATTGATTTTTTGAAACATTAAATCATATCTAATGTACATCTATCGTTTATGGAACCAATTGATCAGGCAGAAATTAGTAAAATAGAAGAGTTAAGTGAAAGAATTTCGAAGATTAAAGATTTAAAGGAATTAGAAGAAGCATTAAAAAATTAATTAATTTAAAAATATAGTGGTGACTCCTGGTGGCAATTAAGCTGCCGGGATTTTTTTGCCTCTAATAATTTAAAAGTGTATAATAGTTAAAGAATAATAAAATTTAATGGGGGCTCAGTTGATGAAAGAAAATTTATGGGTTGAAGAACTGGATAATATTGAACCGGATGCAGGCTATAATCAATTATTATCAAATTTTACGAAAAATGAACTGAATGAAATAAGAAAACTCTGGGATTTTCACGGCATTAGCCAGCTTAATAAAGCTGAACTTATTCAGGAATTGACTAAACGAATTGCTGATAATTTAGAATCCTGGCTTCAATACTTAGGCTCAGAACAAACTGAATTTTTAAAAGAAATAATTGTGCAGTGTGAAAAATATTCAGCAGCCTATATTGAAGTTAATGAATTCACTTTTTATCTAGCAGATTACTTTAAAGCCCGGGGAGTAGTATTTTTAGGTCAGCATCAAGAGACCGCTATTTTTCTCATACCAGAGGAATTGAGAAGTAAAATTAGATCTATTTTAAACAAAAAAAGCATTAAAAAACAAATTCGTTTAAATGACAGTTATATTAAATATGCAGTTGGTAGTGCGGTTTATTTTGGAGTTTTAAGCCCTGAGCTTTTATATAACTCTTTAGAGAGGTATCTGACTCCTGAATGGAGAATTGATCCCTTAGATGTAGTTTTAGAATATGGAGAATTTTCGGTTTTAGCTTATAGTGCCGGGCCATTTTTTATTCTGGGTGCTGTTGAAGACGCGCCTGAGATTCTCATTGAAAGAGAAGAACGCAGTGATTTGGATTATTATATCCCATCTAAAAAAGAAATAGAAAATGCTTATCAAAAAGGGCATCCCAGCTGGAACCTTGCCCAGAGAAGATTCAAAAAGAAATTAACCCGTGATTATAAGCTGCCTCAGGAAGAAGCGGAAAGAATTCTTTTTGGTTTTTATTTGATGATTAATAATAATGTCAGTACAGCAGAGATAGTTCGAGTTTTAGCCGAGGATTTTGAAATTGATATTTTTGCAGGAAAAGATGAACTGATTAAGTTGATTAATGATTTTCATAATAATACCAGGCAGTGGGTTTTAAAAGGTCACAGTCCAGCTGAAGTATACAATAAATAAGATTCACGATCAAACTGTGCGTTTAACTCTCGGCCAGACTGCTTTGAAAAGGGATATTAATGAGATAAAAAGTGGCTTCAATTATCTTAATAATGAGGTGGCCAGAAATTCTAGGGATATTTATGTTATGAAAAATGAAAAACATCAATAGTATTCAGCTATACTTTTAAGAGCAGTTCTCAGAAGATTAGGAACTGCTCTTTTTATTTTCAATAATTTTGAGAAAATTTTCACTAAAAAGCAGGAAAAATTTAACTGAGCTCGAAATAGAATTTAAGACTAAAACGAGGTGATAAAATTGAACATTGAATTTCATTATTACATGACCTACCTGATAACAGTCAGAGCAGGCTTTAAGCCAGCAGAGGCAGAGATAATTGCTTACTCCAGTCAGTATATCGATGATAATGATTTGATCTATAATATTGATCAGAATTCTAATTATGCTTACAGCAATTATATTTCTCAGACTAAAAATATTACCAGACCAAAGAAAAATTTATTCCGCATTTATCCGGTCTTCCACTTTATTCCCGGTGATCCTCTGGCTGACTCAGCCCGCCGACGGGATGGTAAACTTCATCTTTTAAATACTACCCCGGACAGCAAAAATGCCAGGCAGGTGCTTAAGCTTGGACTCGACTCAGATAATTTATATAAAATAGGTCTGGCCATCCATTCTTTTGCTGACAGCTTTGCCCATCAGAACTTTGTTGGTTATTATGATGAATTTAACCTGGTGGAGGGGATTCAGCAGAAGTTGAGTTCAATCTTTGATCGTTCAGTTTATAAGATTGGGCATGCAGCTGCCGGTCACCGTCCAGATATTCCTCATGCTCTCTGGCAGGACCCGCGACTCTGTAGGTCTAATTCTCGGCGGGATAATAAGGAGATTTTTTTAAAAGCAGCCGGCAGAATTTTTGAAGAATTAAAGAAGTATCATGATCCAGCAGCTGCAGCAGCAGATATCAAATCTGAAAAAGAAGAATTGCTGGCTGACCTGGGAGCGGTAATCGGTAAAAAATCAGAATGCCCGGAATTGTTTAAGGTTAACAGCCGTAAGCGGCGGCTTAATTGCTGCCGGAAATTAAGTTTAAAAAAAGAATATGGAGCAGCAAAGCTAAAAGATTATGATCCCTCACTCTGGTTTAATAAAGCGGTAAAAATTAATACCGGCTTCTTAAAAATTGACCGCAGCTCAAGCTGGCAGCGGTTGGGCCTGGATTATTTCTCAAAAAAGCTTAAATTCTTAAAAAGCTGTTACAGCTGGAAGAGCGAGACCTATCAAAAGACTCACTGGTTTAAGTTTCAGGAGGCAGTAAAGGAGATGCAGGAGAAGATCATTGAGCTGCTTGATCCGGTGGTATTTGAACGGCTGGAGCTGGCAAACTGGTAAAAAAACAGCGCTCGCGCAAGAAAATAAATAGGCTAAATTCTTCTAGAGGGATAGTTAAATTAAGTTATCTTTAACCTGGATTTGTTTGCTATCAGACTTTGAAAGTAATATAATTAATTTAGTGAGTAATTATAAAGATAGATAAGGAATTTAAATAAATTTTAAAAATTTATGGAGAAAACGGAGAAAGGAGAGTGAAGATGAGGTGGCTGTAGATAAGACATTAAAACTAATCCTTTCTAAGATTGAAGATTTAGATTCCAAGTTTGACGGTTTAGACTCTAAATTTGCAGCTTTAGATTCTCGAGTTGATGGCCTAGAAGTTAATCTTTCAAACTTTAGAGGAGAATTCAACAGTTTTAGTAATGAGACCAATGAAACTCTGGCCCGGATAGAGAAAAGAGTTAATGCCACATTTGAACAGGTTGGAGGTTTAAGTGAATACAGGACTAAAACTGAGTTTCAACTTGATAACATTGAATCTGACATGTCCTATTATGCCCGCAAACAGGTTGAAAATGAAAAAGAAATATATAAATTAGAACGAAAAATGGCAAAATAGCAGTCTTTAAACCTCTCCTGCCGGCGGAAAAGGGAGAGGTTTTTAGTTCTTTTAGAAAGCTAAATTAAAATGGGAAAAAGGAGGGGTTTAAGTTGCTTGAACTAAAAAAATTAATTTTTATCACAGTTCCGCTGGCCTTAGCAGTAGTATTTTTAAGCACAGGATTTGTTGAGGCATCAGCTACTTACCCTCAGGCTAATTTGAAGCCCCCTGCCTTTACCAGTAATGTTGCTGTAGTAATTTTTTTAATAGTTCTGGTCCTGATTTTGTTTATCTGGGAACCACTCCCAATAGGAATTATCGCCATCTCAATACCTGTAATTTTGATTGCCTTAAAAAGCTGGACCAGAGTTTCTGCTGAACAGGCGTTATCCGGTTTTAGCAATAATGCGACTGTAACTGTTATGGCCATGTTTGTAATCAGTAGAGGTATTCAAAACAGTGGCGCTGTAGAAATTTTAGGTAGTAAAATAGAATCTTTTTCTGGAAATAATAAAAGGAAGCAGATTGGATCGATTGCTTCTTTGACAGGTTTTATGGCCAGTGCCATTAATAATACTCCAGTAGTAGCAGCTTTTATCCCAATGGTAACCAATCTGGCAAGAAGGACAAAAATTTCTCCTTCAAAATTATTAATTCCACTTTCCTATTCCGCCATGCTCGGAGGTACAATAACCTTATTTGGAACCTCAACTAATATTTTAGCCAGTGAAGTTTCGGCAAGACTAATTAACCATCCTTTTGGGGTGTTTGAATTCACTAAACTGGGGTTGATAGCTTTTTTAGTTGGTTTTTTATATTTAATTACAGTCGGCTACTATTTAATTCCGGAGAGGATCTCAGCTGCAGGTAAAGACTTACTGGAAGCTTATGAGATGGATCAATTTTTAACTGAGCTAGAGATAGAAAAAGATTCGCTCTTATTAGGCCGGAGTATTGGTCAGGTTTTTAAAGAAATAGAGCTGGATCTAGATATAGTCCAAATCACTAGAGAAGATGAACAATTTATGGAACCCTTAAGTGTAAAAACTATTAGAGCCGGTGATCATCTGGTTATTAAAGGTGAAAGAAAAGCCCTGTCAGAGTTTGCAGCAGCAAAAGGGATCAAATTATTAACTGAAATTCGAGTTAGTCAGAGAAAATTGGAGGATTCCCTGCAGGGACAAAAAGTTGTAGAATTAATTGTTTCTGATAATTCATTTGTAGAAGGAAAAACTATTAATCAGGTTCATTTTCTTGAGCGCTATAATGCTACTTTATTGGCTATTCGACACGGAGAAAAGATTAGGCATAATGAGTTGAAAAATTTCACTTTAAGGTCAGGAGATGTATTACTTCTTTTAGTAACAAAGTCTACTCTAGCCAGATTAGAAAAAAATAAGAATTTTATGATTGAAAGAGAAGCTAGTGAGGAAACAGCTTATCAATTTGCAGATATCGCAACCGGTTTATTAATTATTGGAACAGTGATTTTACTGGCCGCCTTAAATCTTGTTTCGATTGCGGTTGCAACCTTAGGTGGGGTGGTGGCTATGGTAGCTACAGAATTGGTGGATCCTAAGGAAATTTATGAAGCTATAAACTGGGAGGTCTTTTTTCTGCTGGCAGGTTTAATCCCTTTAGGAGTTGCAATTGAAGAGACCGGAACGGCAGAATTTATTGCCTATCAGTTATTAAGAGTAACAGACATCTTTCCCCCGCTAATAATTCTCAGCCTTTTTTATCTGTTTACGGCAGTCTTAACCAGTGTGATCAGCAATAATGCCAGTGTAGTACTGATGATTCCTGTTGCAGTAGGGGCTGCCACTCAACTTGGAGCCAACCCTTTTGCTTTTGTTTTGACAGTAACTTTTGCTTCCAGCTCAGCTTTTTTAAGCCCTATCGGCTATCAGACTAATCTAATGATTTATGGTCCTGGAGGCTATAATTTTAAAGACTTTATAATTGTTGGTACTCCATTATTAATCTTACTATCGATCATTATCCCTATTTTTATTACTCTATTTTGGGGAATTTAAAAAATAGCTAGACAATTTATTTTTGCTGACTATTTTAATAAAATTAAACCTCCTTTCAAAATTGAGTGTTAAAGCTCAGTTTAAAGGAGGTTTCAGTTAAGCTAAAAGTTTAGATTTTATATTTATTATTCGTATTTACTCAAATCAGCATTGTTAATAAATTCTTTAAAAAACACTAAGAAAACGGATAACATTAAACCTAAAACAGCTGCTATTGCAATATTTAACTTGAATTCGGCAAGTAAAAATACCGAATCCAGTTATGATAGTCTTTAAACAGTAAATCTAGTTCAAATTTTTTTGAATAAAAAAATAGAATCTCCC
>NZ_QBLR01000216.1:0-5783 GCF_003070835.1 Halanaerobium sp.
GAATAAGACCCTTATATACCATGTTTTTGGGGTAAAGAAAAATCATCATCCTCTGTACTTACTGTTATTAAAAGCCTCATTTGCTTCGCAATTTACTCTGAAGAAATATAATTTAAAATTTTCTCTCTATTCCTTACTGTTCTGTCAGTGTTTTGGGCCTGTTTTTCTTTGAAACAATTAATCTTTTTGACATTTGTTCATAATAATTAATTTTATGACAAGGAAGTAGCAGTTAAATCTAGAATAGTATAGTTAAGAGTAGGAATTATTCTTTATAAAGGAAATGTTCTGTTTATAAATTTAAAGAGATTATTATTACTGGTTAGTTTTAAAGAAAATATTAAGCTGAGGTGATCAAATGTCAGAACTGCTGGACCTTTTTGCAGAAAAAGAGCTTGTTCTAGCTCAGGGATGTACTGAACCGGGAGCGGTGGCTTTTGCAGTGGCTGCTGCAGCCGAACACAGTCGGGGTGAGCTAAAGAAAATCAAGATTAAGATTGATGGTTTTGTTTATAAAAATGGTATGTCAACCGGCCTGCCGGGGATTAATAAGTATTATGGAAATAAAACAGCAGCCGCTTTAGGTTATTTTGCCGATAAACCCTTAGCAAGAAAACTGACAATATTAGCTGATCTAGAAGATAAACTGGATCAGGCCCTGGGGATTATTGAGCGAGTGGAATTTGAGGTTCTGGAAGAAAAGATGCCAGTTTATGTGGAAGCAATTATTGAAGCTGATAATCAGGTTCGCTCTCTGATTAAAGGCAGTCATGATGATTTAAAAAAGATTACAGTTGATGGTAAAATAGTTTATCAAAATCAGAGTAAAATTTCTGCTGACCAGCAGTTAAAAAATCTTAATGCTCAATTAAAGACGATGAATATTTATCAGTTAATTGAGCTAGTAGAAAAAGAATTTTCAGATAGGCAGCTTCAGTTATTAAAAGATGGCTTGAAACTAAACTCGGTAATCGCCCGAGCTGGCAGAGAGGGAGTTGGTTCGGAAGTTGGGGTTAAATATAGAAAACGAACTGATTTTAATGAGCTAAATGAAATTGCAGCTAAAGCTGCTGATGGTACAGGAGCCAGAATGGCCGGAGCAGCTTCTCCAGCCCTGGCATCTTCAGGTAGTGGTAACCAGGGCATTTTTATTTCGCTGGTTACCTATCACAGTGCCCGACATTATTTTAATATCTCAGATAAAGAAATTTTTAAGGCAACAATGATTGCTCATCTGGTTGGTCATTATGCCAAAATTTACCTGGGGCGTCTTTCTGCACTCTGTGGGCTTTTTTATGCTGCAGCACCGGGAGTGTTGGCAGCTTTACTTTATCTGGCCGGTAAAGAAGATAAAATAGAAGAGGCGATCAATAATTTAATCAGTGATACAAGTGGAGTTTACTGTGATGGAGCCAAGGGGAGCTGTGCTTTAAAGTCGCTTACAGCAGCTGAACTTGCATTGAGGCATTTTGATTTGATTATGCAGGATCTGAACTGTCATCTTCCTTCAGGATTTATTAACTGTTCTTTAAGTAAAACATTTGAAAACCTGGCTGCTATTTCAAGACCTTCAGAAAATACAGTTAATAATACACTATTTAAGGTTGTTGAGAAAAATGCCTGTGAAATTTGAAAAACATTTATTCCAGACAGTTAAGTATTTTTCTGGCTGAAGACATTGATTAAATTAAGTAAATGCTTTACTGAATTATAATAAATTTTTAACAGGAGGAATTTAAGATGAAAATAGCTGTTATTGGTGCTGTTGCAGCAGGTACAAGTGCTGCAGCTAAAGCAAGGAGAACAGATAAAGAAGCAGAAATTGTAGTTTTTGAAAAGGGAACGGATATTTCTTATGCTGGCTGTGGACTTCCCTATTATATCTCTGGCGTAACACCTTCCCGTTCTGAAATAGTAATGAATACAGCGGAAGATTTTAAGGAAAAATATAATGTCGAAGTTAGGCTCCAACACGAGGTTACTCAAATTGAAACAGATGGCAAAAAATTAAAATATAAGAATTTAAACACAGGAGAAACGGGTGAGTATAAATATGATAAATTAATTATTGCTACCGGTGCTTCTCCAATTAAACCCCCATTTGAAGGTCTGGATCTGGAAAATATTTTTACTCTTCGCTCTGTTGAGAGTGCCGACCAGATAAAAGTGGCTTTAAGTCGAAAAGAAACTCAAAAGGTTGTAATTATTGGTGCCGGCCTGATTGGTCTTGAGATGGCAGAATCTTTTAGGGAGCTGGGGATGGATGTTACAATTGTTGAACTGGAAGATCAGGTGCTGCCTCCTTATAGTAAAGAAATGGCCGAGATTGTAGCAGAACATTTAAGAGAAAAGGAAGTTGAACTGATTTTAGATGATGGAGTGGATCATTTTGAGGGTGAAGACAGGGTAGAGAAAGTTGTAACTGCTTCTGGCAAAAAAATTGAAACTGATCTTGTCTTACTTTCGATTGGAGTTAAGGCCAATTCAGAGCTGGCAGAAAAAGCTGGAGTTGAAATCGGTAAAACAGGAGCTATTAAAGTTAATGAGAGATTAGAAACAAATCTTAAAGATATTTATGCTGCAGGTGACTGTGCGGAATCAACTGATCTGCTGACCAATAAAGATGTCTGGGTTCCTCTTGGTTCTACTGCAAATAAGCAGGGAAGAACAGCTGGCGAAAATGCAGCCGGTGGAGATTATAAACATTATGGTATTTTAAAAACAGGAATTACAAAAATATTCGACCTGACAGTGGCAAAAACTGGTTTGGATCTGGAGGAGGCAGAAAAAGAAGAAATCGATGCTGTGGCTGTCAAAATTAAAGCTCATAATCATGCAAGCTATTATCCGGGTACTGCTCCAATTCATCTGCGAGGAATTTTTGATAGAGAAAATGGAGTTATTGTTGGAGCAGAGGTAATCGGCGGTGAAGGTTCTGATAAAAGAATTGATGTGCTGGCTACAGCAATTTACAATAGAATGACTGCAGGAGAACTGTTTCAAGTTGATCTTGCCTATGCTCCTCCTTATTCCGGTCCTAAAGATGCAGTAGCAATACTGGGAATGGTTGCAGAAAAGAAGATATAACTTTTGTTCTTTGTTCACCAATCTGTTATAATAAATATAATAGAGTATTTTACTAAACTTTAAATAAATGTAACAGGAGTGAAAAAGTATGGCCCGTCCAACCAAAGATCGGATAATTGAAAAATTACCTGAAATAAAATTTTTTAAACCAGCAGGAGTCCCCGGACATCAGCTGGAAATAGTAGAGATGACTATGGAAGAAGTGGAAGCCCTGCGCCTAAAAGATGTTAAAGGTTTAACTCAGGCAGAAGCAGCAGAACTGATGAATGTTTCTCGCCCAACTTTTCAGCGGGTATTAACTTCAGCCAGAAAAAAGGCTGCTGAGGCTTTAACCTGTGGTAAGGCAATTAAATTTGCTGGGGGAGATTATCGTCTGGTGAGACCGGGCCACTGTCCGGAATGCGGCAAAAAAATGAGAAGAGGTAGAACTCATCAGCACGGGAAAAATATGTCTAAAGAGAAGTGCCCGGAATGTGATGAGGATCAGGAGGCTTAAAATCCTGAATCTATTAGTGCTTGTTTTAATAATCAAGAGATTATAAATTTAATTGAGTAAATTGCTCTAAGGAGAAGTTGAGTGCACAAAAAGGAGGATTAATTCTATTATGAAAATTAATGTAGACTGGCAGGGAGAAATGGAATTTAAAAATCAACTGCCATCAGGTCATGAATTAACAGTTGATGCAGCAGCAGAAAGTGGAGGGCATAATAAGGGGCCTCGCCCAATGGAATTACTGCTCAGTGGACTGGCTGGCTGTACTGGAATTGATGTTGTTTTGATACTTAAAAAGATGAAAACTGAATTAGAAGACTTTGCAATGGAGGTTGATGCTGAAAGGGCAGAAGAACCTCCGAGGCGATTTACTAAAATTCATATTAAATATAAGTTTAAAGGGAAAAAATTAGATGAACGCAGGGTGGAAAGAGCAATTAATCTTTCGGAAAAAAAATACTGCTCGGCCAGCAACTCTTTAAATGCAGAAATCACTTCAAGTTATGAAATTGAGTCTACAGATTAGATTATGTTAATATATGTTAAGTGAAGAAGAATTAATAATTTTAAGTAAATATATTACAGAAAAATGATTGAAATTATTGAATACCCGGATATCCGGGTATTTTTTTTATTTTATCTGAAAATATTGCAGGATTAATTTAAATCTCATTGAATATATAAAGTGAGATTTAATTTTTTAAACAAATAATTTTCCAAATAATCTTAATATAAAGGGAGGATAATGATGATTAATTTAGATTTAAATGAAAAACAGCTAGAAAAAGCAGTTGAAAGAGCAAGAGAGAAGAACATAATTCTGCCAACTTTTAAGCAGATGAAAAATCCGGAATTGATACCGGATAAGATCAAAGAAAAATTGAAAGATATAGGTCTCTGGGATGTAAACAGCTATAATTTATTCCGGATCAGCTGGAAAAATGAGCCCAAAAAAGATGGTGGCCTTTATGATGGAGTAAATTATATTGAATTTCCTTCAGAATTAACTGGGGTAGATGCCAGGATTTTTGCAATAGTTGGTAAATGGTTTCCAACCGGGGCCCATAAAGTAGGAGCAACCTATGGTTGTCTGGCTCCACAGCTGGTGACCGGTCAGTTTGATCCAACCTCCAGTCATGCAGTCTGGCCTTCAACCGGTAATTACTGCCGTGGCGGAGCCTACAACTCTCAGCTTTTATCCTGTGATTCAATTGCAATTTTGCCTGAGGGTATGAGTAAGGAGCGTTTTGAGTGGCTGCAGAAGGTAGCAGGTGAGGTAATACCTACTCCCGGTACAGAAAGTAATGTAAAGGAAATTTTTGATAAGGTCTGGGAACTGAGGGAAACAAGAGATAATATTACAGTTTTCAATCAGTTTGAAGAATTTGGCAACCACCTCTGGCACTATGAGGTTACAGGTTCAGCAATGGAAGAAGTTATTAGAGCAGAAATGGGTGAAAAAGACAATTACTTTGGTTTTATTGCCACCTCAGGTTCAGCTGGAACCTTAGGAGCTGGAGACCACCTTAAAGATCAGTTCCCTCAGAGCAAAATAGCTGTTGGAGAAGCACTGCAGTGTCCTACCATTTTAAGCAATGGTTTTGGTGCCCACAGAATTGAAGGTATTGGGGATAAGCATATACCCTGGATTCACAATGTTAAAAATACTGATATGGCAGTTGCTATTGATGATGAGCGGACAATGTCACTGCTGCGCTTATTTAATGAAGAAGCTGGACGTGAGTACTTAGTTGAGCAGGGAGTACCACAGGATTTTGTGGAGAAACTTGAGCTTTTAGGAATCTCTGGAGTTGCCAATCTGGTTGGAGCTATTAAAATGGCCAAGTACTATGAGCTTGATCAAAATCAGATGCTGATGACTGTTTTAACTGATTCTCTGGAATTATATACCTCCCGCCTGGAAGAAATGAGGGCAGAAAGAGGCGAATATACACGAGAAGATGCTATTAAAGATTATCACCGCTATTTAAAAGGTATAGATACCGAATATACTTTGGAAATGGGTCTTGAAGAAAGACGCAGAGTTCATAATCTTAAATATTACACCTGGATTGAACAGCAGGGTAAAGATTCCGAAGAATTAAATGCTCAGTGGTATGATTATGACAATTACTGGGGTGGAATTCACTCTCAGGCAGAAGAAATTGACAAATTAATAGAAGAATTTAATCACAAAACAGGT
>NZ_QBLR01000217.1:0-5752 GCF_003070835.1 Halanaerobium sp.
GATATAATTTTCAAATTTTATTTACCACTGATTGTGTCAAGTAGCTTTTGGATATAAATTAAGACTCCCTATAAATATTTTAAAACGCAAGAGACTTTACCGCTCTTTGCAATCCATTAACTTTGCCTTTACGTAAGGCAGGAACTGTTTCCTTAGCGACTGGGAATAATGTTTTTCTGTGATCTATAATTTTTTCTGTTCTCATTTTTATTCTTTTTTCTTTTTCTTTATGCTCATATATTCGATATAAATCATCTTTTTTGCCTCCATTATATTTAAATGCCCTTAATCTAGCCATTCTATCTGCACCATCTTCTGACCAGGATAGAGGTCTGGATGACATTCTTGAAGCCAACACATGACTTACATGTCCTTCAGCACTACAAACTTCTGCATTTGGATCATTGACATAATTATTAATACCTGCCCAGTTTGAATATATATAGTTTCTTGCTTCTTTTACTGCTTTTTTATGTTTCCCATTTTCTGCTTTCTGAGAAATTGCTCTAAATGTTCCTTTTACACACTTGTAATTAGCAGTATTTAAGCCTAACCAAAGAAAATGTCTTTTTTTAGGACAGTGACCTGTAGCTTTTAGCACATATTTATTTAAATGATATCTATCCAATATATATTTTGTTTTCTGTATCTCTTTAAGACCGGTTTTAATCCAGTTAGCCCCGTCACCTGCCAAAAATATTGTCTCAATATAGTCCATATCATATTTATCATCTATATAGCTTAATACCTCTTCCCAGAGATTTTCTGATTTGTTGTAAATACCTGAAAAGAATTTAGTGTTTTTTAATTTGTTTCTAGCGCCTTCACGGCCTTCATGCACATAGACCAGTTTTGTCACTTTATTTTCAGATTTATCTTTCTCATTTTCATCACGGTTTTTTCTCTGGATCGAAATATGGTCCTCATCTGCTTCTATGTAAAGATATTTAATCTTCTTTTTATCAGCAAGCTTTTCATCAGTAACTCTATTATCTATTTTACCCAGCTTTTTTATCTTGTTTAAAGTTGTCTGCTTACTTAAAGGAACAACCTTAGAAGCCATATTAGCTGCTTTCTGATATGAATATTCTTCAGCCTTTTCTACCAAATCAAGCTCTAAACCTTTGTCCATTCTCTGATATCTTTCTATTCCAAAAATATCATCCACAAGATATGTGTAATTTGTATTTTCTCTGTTTTTAGAAGCATAATATGTTCTTTGATATTTTACCTCTCCAAACTGAGTGATTAAAGTTTTATCCATATCTCTGGCCTGTATATTCCATAATTTTTTGCGTTCTTTAGATTCCATAATTTCCTGATCCATTTTTTCTAAAACATGTGCTAGGGCCTCTCGCCCCAATTTATCCATATCTTGCTGCATAATTTCAATTAGCTCTGAAATGTTCTCCTTTTCACCTTCAAAAAGATTATCTACATATTTTTCGATATGACAGATGAAATTTTCTGCAAAATCCTGTATAATATTATCCATAAGAAGACTCCCCTTTCTTTGTTTTTTGTCCTAAAAACATTTTATCAAAAAGGGAGTCTTCTTTCTATTTTTTTAGCTAATTCTAATTTAAATCTCCAAAACTTATTTTACACTAACTTACCACTCAGCAACTGTTCCATCCTGGTGACGCCAAACTGGACTTTTCCAATTATGCTCTTCTTGGGCCATCTTTCGTACATGCTCTTCATCAATTTCAATCCCTAAACCAGACCTCTTAGGAATCTCCACATATCCCTCCTGATAATCAAATACAGATGGGTCAACTAAATACTCTAATATATCACTTCCTTGATTATAGTGGATTCCTAAGCTCTGTTCTTGGATATAGGCATTATGAGCTGTAGCATCTACCTGTAAACAGGATGCTAAGGCAATTGGCCCTAATGGACAATGAAAAGCTACTGCTACATCATAAGCTTCAGCCATAGCAGCAATTTTTTTACATTCTGTAATTCCTCCAGCGTGAGAAAGATCAGGTTGGATGATATCTACATATCCCTTGGCTAGTAAATCTTTAAAGTCCCAACGAGAGAACATTCTTTCTCCTGTTGCAATTGGAGTCCTAGTTTGCTTCGTAATTTCCTTTAATACTTCATTATTCTGTGGTAATACTGGCTCTTCAATAAACATTAAATTATATGGTTCTAACTCCTTAGCTAAAAACTTGGCCATTGGTTTATGAACCCGACCATGAAAGTCTACTCCAATACCAAAATCTTCTCCTACCTCTTCTCGCACTGCAGCCACTCTATCTACCACTTCTGCTACTTTCTTATTAGAATCAATATACTGTAATTCCTCAGTTGCATTCATCTTAATAGCAGTAAAGCCTGCTTCTTTTCTTTTTTTAGCAACTTTACCTACATCACTTGGTCTATCGCCACCAATCCAGGAATAAACCCTAATTGAATCCCGACAAGCTCCACCTAATAGTTCATAAATAGGAGCATCATAATATTTCCCTTTAATATCCCAGAGTGCTTGATCAATTCCTGCAATAGCACTCATTAAGATTGGCCCGCCACGATAAAAACCACTTCTGTATAAAACTTGCCAGTGATCTTCTATTCTAAGAGGATCTTTTCCAATTAAATACTCACTTAATTCTTCTACAGCAGCTTTTACTGTCTTGGCCCTTCCTTCAACTATTGGCTCCCCCCAACCACTAATTCCTTCATCAGTTTCAACTTTTAAAAATAACCATCTCGGAGGAACAATAAATGTTTCTAAGTTAGTGATTCTCATCTTTATTACCCCTTTATATAATATTAATCAATTTTTAATTTTTACAATCACTTTTTTTGCTTCTTGACCATCAGCTAGACAAATACCAGGCATATGAATATCTTGAGGCATAAAGACTACAAAGTTTCCTGGCTCAACTGTAATAAAATCACCATCACCTGCAAAAGTTAAAAAGTCATTATCTTCATCAGATTCATCAAGATCCATTCTTTCTAAATTAGAATACCCCATTAATTCAGTTCCTTCTACAAGATATTGAATATCAATATATTCACGATGTCCTTCCCAGACTCCTTCTTCTTGCGGCTTAGTTTCATAAGAGTCTACTATAGCAAAAATATCATCTCCCTCTATTTCATACTTACCATCTTCTATCTCTGAAAAATCATTTTCTTCCAAAAACTTAAACGCCTTTTTTAATAGCTCACTTACCCCATAATAACAAGATGAATTAGCAAGACTATCAATAATCATATTTAAATCCCCCTTTAATTATAAGGTATTTCTGGTCTCTTCTACAATTTGAGTTAATTTTTTTGCATTTTCAGTTATAACTTCATAATTCTCTTCTGCTATAGCTTCTTTATCCATTAGAGCACTTCCAACTCCAAGAGCCACTACCCCTGCTTCAATAAAATCAGCAGCATTATCTAAACCAACTCCTCCAGTAGGCATCATTGGTATATGATTTAAAGGACCTTTGACACTTTTAATATATTTTGGCCCCATAACTCCTGCTGGAAATATCTTTACTAAATCAGCTCCAGCTTGATAGGCATTAACAATCTCAGTTGGCGTCATCACCCCAGGAATTACTACTTTCCCATAGCGGTTACAGACTTCAATTACATCTTGATTTAAGTTTGGAGCAAAAACAAATTCAGCTCCAGCTAGGATAGCAGCTCGGGCTGTTTCACCATCTAATACTGTTCCGGCTCCTACAATTGCATCTGTATCCTTTACCCTTTCTGATACTTCTTCAATTAAATCTATAGCACCAGGAGAATTTAAAGTTATTTCTAAAGCTTTTACTCCTCCTTCTAATAGAGCATCAACAATATTAACTACTTTATCTACTTCCATACCTCTAATAACTGCAATAACTCCACTATCTATAATTGTTTGTAGATTCTCTTGTTTTTCCACTTTTATCCCCCCATTACTATCTAGTAATAGCTTCTTTCTCTCCTGTAAATACTTCCACTTCTTCTCTAGTAGGTAGTCCCTCTACATCACCAATGACTGTAGTAGCAAAAGCACCTACTGCATTAGCTAATCTAGTAGATTCTACTAAATTTTTTCCTCTTAATTGACCAGAAATAAATCCCGCTGCAAAACCATCTCCTGCTCCAATTGGATCTACAACTCTCTCTACTGGATAACCTGCCACTTTTCTCTTACTATCTCTGTTAGCTACCAAAGCACCTTCTGCTCCTAATTTAACTACCACAATCTTTGCACCTAAATCTAAAATTTCTTCAGCTATCTCTGTTGGATCATCTGTTTCTAACAAAATTTCTCCTTCCTCTATTCCTGGAAGTACAATATCAGCTTGCTTAAATAAATCTAACATAACTTCTCGCATTATTTCTTTACTCCACAATTTTAAACGTAAGTTAGGGTCTAAAGAGACCTTAACATTATTATCTTTAGCTATTTTAATAGCTTTTAAAATTGTATTGTGACAAGATCCACTTAGTGCAGGTGTAATTCCTGTTAAATGTAAATACTTAGCTTGGGCAATATAATCTTCAGATAGATCTTCTGGCTTCATTTTACTAGCTGCTGATCCATGCCGATAATAATAAACATTACTCTCTCCTAATTCTTTTCTTTCTTTAAAAAATAATCCTGTAGGAGCCTGAGAAGTAAACTTAACTTGAGAAGTATCCACTCCCTCTCCTCTAATAAAAGACTTCACATACTCACCATGTGGATCGTCACCTAATTTACTGAACCAACCTACTTGATGACCTAATCTAGCTAGACCAATAGCAAAATTACTTTCTGCTCCTCCTAATTGTTTCTTATAATCATAAATATACTTTAGATTCCCTGCTTCTACAGGATTCATCATCACCATAGTCTCTCCAAGAGTAACTACATCTAGCATAAATCACCCTCCTTTACTTTTTTTGTTTTAGTCGTCTGCATAATGTCTAAGGCCCACAGTAACAAGGACCATGAAATAAATTTTTAGTGATTCCCCTCTGAAATATGGCATACTATAATTATAGATACTAAAAATACCACAAACAAAAAAGAGGAAATCATAATGTCTTTTAATTCTCAAAAGCAATTGTCTTTCGTAGTTCTTTATGAACAAGCCAAAGATTTGACTCAAAATGATAAATCTCAGTTCTTTGAAATGCTCGATTAATATCTTGATTTATCTAAATTTCTTCCATCCATCTTTTACAATGCTTACTACAACTATTTTTGTAGAAATAGAACTTACAAATTGGAATCGATTCTTTTTGCTTTTATCCTACAAAAAATATTAGGAATTCCAACTCTTATGTTCTTATTTAATATTTTTTCTTTAAGGAGCGATTTAAGGGATTTCTGTGTTTTTAAATCTGTTCCTGATATCCCTCATTTTTCTCGGTTTAAGACAACGTTTGAAGATAATTTAAAAGAACTTTTTTATCATCTTGTTGAGATTACTGAGCCACTTTACAGAAAAATTGATCCTCAAAATTTGATCTTTTCATTTATAACACAACTGGCTTTGAACCATATTTGACTGAAAACAATACTAAATACATAAACAATACCATTCTCAGACTCAAAAATATCTACAGAAAAGATAAAAATATTAATATATATGCCTTCGCTTATCGGTCTATGACTACTTCAGCTCAGGTTAATAAAAAGATAAAACAGCTCTACATTAATGTCCATTTCTACTATATCTACAAAGCGGGTATTGTCACTAACGGGCTTGGAGTCATCCGTCATATCTCCTTTTTTGATGATGAATTTAAAGAT
>NZ_QBLR01000218.1:0-5728 GCF_003070835.1 Halanaerobium sp.
CTTAGAAAAAGAGAGCTGGCCCCGCTATAAGGCCTGTGGTGGCGCATTATCTGCCAAGACAGTAGATATTCTAGCAGAACATGATATTCAAATTGGGCCAGAACTTATTAAGAATCAAATTAGTGAATTCAAATTTTCTTTTCCAGGCAGAGAAGAATTTGAGCTTAATTATAAAAAAACACCGATTAAATTGATCAATAGGAAGACATTTGATGATTTTCTCTTGAAAAAGGCAGCTGCAGCAGGAGCTGAGTTTATTGATCAAATGGAAGTTCTCAGGGTAAAAGAAAATGGAAATGAGGTTCTAGTTGAAACTTTAACTGAGAACTATACCACTCAGTTTTTAGTTGCAGCCGATGGGGCTAATAGTAGAACAGCTAAATATTTGAATCGAGAGAAAAAAGAAATTATAAAAAATAAGGGAATAGCAATAGAAGCAGAAATTGAATATCAAAATTTAATCGATAATTATTTTAAAGACCAAATCTTAATTGACTTTAAACATTTAGATAATGGTTATGGCTGGGTTTTCCCAAAAAAAGATTCTCTGTCAATCGGACTTGGGATATTAAATTTTGAAAAAGTTGATCTTAATAAAATCCTGACTGACTATCTCAGGGAGCTGAATATTAGAATCAAAAAAGATGATTTTTTAGTTAAAGGTCATCCAATACCTGTTTATTCAGATCAGACAGAATTTAAAAGAGCCTCCAACAGAATATTTTTAGCTGGAGATGCTGCTTATCTGGCAGATGCTTTTATTGGTGAAGGTATTTATTATTCACTTGTTAGTGGTTTTGCAGCTGCAGAAACTATAGTTGATTGTCTGGATAGTAATTCTGCGGAAACTAATTATATTCCCGCTGCAAACTATGAATTAAGGCTCAAAAATAATATTTTTACTGAGCTCAAAGAAGCAGAAAAGGTAGCTCGTTTGTTTTATAATAACAGAAAAATTGTACAGCTTTTGCTGAAGAGCAGAAGAGACCTACTAATTATTTTTATGGATGCAGTGCAGGGCTTAAAAAGTTATTCTGAACTGGGAAATCTTTTTAATTTTTTTAAGAACTTATTTAAAATCAAAATTTAAAACTATAACAGTAAAGAGTTGATAAAATGGATAAAAAAATTATGGCTATTGTTAATCCTGCTTCAGCAGGCGGAAAAACTGCTGAGCTGTGGCCCAAAAAAAGCAGAGTATTTAAAAGAGAATTTAAATATTTTAAGGAAGTATATACTGAAACTGCAGGTGAGGCAGTAGAAATTGCCAGAAAAGCTGTCAGCTTAAATTATGATTATCTAATGGCTGTTGGTGGAGATGGCACTGTTAATGAAATTGTAAATGGAATGCTTGCAGCGGATCTAGATGATAATTTAAAAACAAAACTAATTATTTCTGCTCATGGTACTGGCTCTGATTTAAGTAGAGTTCTGTCATTACCCAAAAAAACAGAAGCACTGATTAAAAGGATCAAAAAAAATCAAAGCAGAGAAGTTAATTTAGTTAAATCCAGCTATCTTAATCATCAAGGAGAAAAGATCAGCAGATATTTTATTAATATTGCTGACTGTGGAATGGGAGCAGAGGTTGCAAAAAAATTAAATGCCAGCAAAAAAACAATAGATGGGAGTTTAAGTTATCTTTTTAAACTTTTTCAAACTTTGTTTTCCTATCAAAATAAATTTGTTAGAGTTGAAGCTGATCAGAATTTAATCTATGAGGGACTCCTTAATTCAGTTGTTATTGCAAATGGCAATTATTTTGGTGGCGGTATAAATATTGCACCGGAGGCTGATCTTTTTTCAGAAAAAATCAATCTAGTATTATTAAAGGATTTTTCAAAGACAGCAATAATTTATAATTTAATTAAAGCCTATCAGGGAAAGCACTTAAGTCACCCTTTAGTTGAATCTCATTTTGTTAAAGAAATTAAGGTTAGTTCTGATAGAGAAGTTCAGCTGGAAATGGATGGAGAAACAGTTGGCACAGTAGATGCGGAATTTAAAATTTCTGCAAAAAAAATTTCATTATTAATTTAACAGCTAATTTATTTAAATTTTTATAAGGAAAAATATAAATAAAAAAGAAATAGTATCCATAATGATGTTTTGAAAATCACATATGTTCATAAAAAAACCGGCCAGATTATTCTGGCCGGTTAGTTATTTGTTTCTTATTGAAAATTCATTTACCAGTTGTTAACTAAGTCACCTGTAACAGTAGCTCCACCTGAAATGATAAAGGAATTTTTAGCTGCTTCGTTTTCAAAGTAAAGATTACCATCAATTGTGAATCCAGATTCTAATTCAAAACCTTCTGCTTCTACATAAACATCTCCTACAAAAATACCACCTTTAAATCTAGTATTTGGACTCTTTACAGTGATACTTGGAGCTTCTAATGTATATCTATCAGTTACATTATGGTCATCATCCTGGTCATAAAGAGCTAACTTACGGTCAAATTCACCATCATTCTTAAATTCTCCATCAAGGACAATTTTTTCGTCAACACTTAAGTCCTGCTGAATAATTAGAATCCAGGATTCCTCTGCAGCTGTCTGTAAACTTGCTCCATCAACCACAACAGATGGGGATGAAACTGTGTCTTGAGCACTTACTGTAGGTGCAACTAATAAAGCTGCTACCGCGATCATTAATACAATTGTTTTGATTTTCATAAATAAATCCTCCTTTAAAATTTTATTAATTGACTCAACTTAACTATATCTTAACATATATGTGAAAAATGTGTCAAGTGCTATTTGTAATTTGTTTAACTTTTTTTGAATAAAATCTTGCTTTTTAATAAAGGAAAGAGAAAACAGATATTGAATATAATAAATAGAATAAACATTTTAGTAATTGAGGTGGAAATTATGAAAGAAATTATAGAAATTGCAGAATTACGAAAGAGATTCAAACTTGAACTGGATATAATGGCGGAATTTTTTCAGACTGATGATTTAAAGATGGCTGTTCTGGCGCCAGATAATTCAGCCAAAATTTTCAGCCAGAGTAATTCTGATTTTGAAAAAACTATAAAAAAAATTAATTTAAGTAATGATGTCTATAAGCAAATTATTTCAGCTGATGATTTTAAAACTAAAACTATTTTATCAAAATATCTGGATGTCTTTAGTTCTGAATTGAATTTTTTTAAGGTTAATGCAGGTGGTTATATCTATCTAATATATTTTCCGCTAAATAAAGAGATAAAAACTCATAATTCAGCAGCTTTAAAACTTTTTCGAAAACAGATAAAAGCCGTATTAGATGATATTTACCGGCAGGAAGAAATAAGAGATAATTTGAGTCAAAAAAATATAGAAAATCAGAGTTTAAAAAAAGAAAAGTATATTACTGCTTCTGCGCTTGATTCAGTTCCGGGAAATATTTCGATTTTAGATAAAGAAGGAAATATAGTCTATACTAATAGCTCCTGGGAAGAGTTTGCTTATCAAAATGGGGCAGTAGGTGAGAACACTGGTGTTAATGAAAACTATTTAGAGGTCTGTAAAAAATCTGCAGAAACGGGAGATCTGGTTTCTGCTCGTGCCTATAATGGAATTCTTTCTGTTTTAAATAATGAACAGGATAATTTTACTATGGATTATCCCTGCCACTCCCCGACAGAAAAAAGATGGTTTAGAATGTATGTATCTTCTTTTAAAGGTATAGGTGCTTATGAATTAATGATTTTGCACCAGAATATAACTAAAGAAATTATGGCTGAAAAAAAATCAGAGGAGATTTTAAATAAATTACCAGCTGCTATTTTAAAATTTGATTCTAAAAATAAACTTATTTATTTTAACAAAAAAGCGATGAACTTATTAGATTTGAATGAGAATAATTTAGGAAGCAGATTAAATGAAATAAAAATTGCTGATCAGAGCGCTGATGATTTTTTGGATAAACTTGATTATGCTGCAGTTAATAACAAACGAATTAATTTTAGAATATATATCAGTCAGAATGGTTTTAATCGATATTTTAATAATTATTTAGTTCCTGAATTTGAGGATGGTCAGTTAAAAACCATCACTTCAATTATTCCGGAGGAAATGATCAATAAAAACCCTAATCAAAAAATAGAAAAACAGCGCAACCACTATTTACAGCTGTTTAATAATTTTCCAGAGGCTCTGGTTTTACTTGATATTGATGAAAGAATAATAAATGTTAATAAGAAGTTTTCTCAGCTTTTTGAATATGAAATTGATGAATTAAAAAATCAAAAACTTGATGATCTAATTGTACCAGCTGATCAAAAGAAAAACGGACGAGAATTGTCTCATCAAGTTCTGACAGGAGCTCGAGTGGAAGAAAAAGTTTACCGGATTAATTCTCAGGGAGAGAAACTGGAGTTGAATCTAAAAGCTTTTCCTGTACTTTTGCAGAATAACCAGATTGGTATCTATGCAATTTATAAAAATATAAATAGAGATTAATAGTTTTTGGAGGTGACTGATTTTGGAAAACAAAGATGGAATAGTATATCTCGAAAATGGTCAATTAACCATTATTAATCCGGAAGGGCTTGGTAGATATCCTCGGGTAACTGCTGGTGAAAATGTTGAAATATATATTGATGGAGAAAAAGAGAACAAAGAAGTAGTTGTCAGTCATGATATAGAAGATTTGATTAGTTTTAAGCTCAAAAAAGTTAAAAAAAGTAAAGATTTAAAGCTGAAAGTTACTGAAGACAAACTAAAAGCTTATTTAATAATTAAAATTACTCCTGAACAGCAGCTGGAAATTAAAGATACAGAACCGGCCAATCACATTAAAATAGAGACTAAAAGCCAGGATGAAATATTTCCTGAGCTAAGTAAAAATGAAATAATCGAGCTACTAAATTTTCATAATATAAATTATGGAGTTAAACATGATCAGATTAGTAAAATTATGGCCCAAAAAGGCAATAAAAGTGGTGAATATCTGATTGCTGAAGGTAGAAAACCAAAAAGGGGTGAAGATGCTCAGATAATAAAAAGTGAAAACTATCAACAGCGGGAAGAAAATTTATTTAATGTTATAGATTCGATTGAAAAAGGAGAAACGATCTGTTACAAAAAGAAAGCTGTTGAGGGTAAAGCAGGGGTTAATGTCTATTCTGATAGAATATCTCCTCCACCTGTAAAAGATATTAGTCTTAAGGCGGGGAAAAATGTGCAGTTGACAAAAGATGGTTTAAAAGCCATAGCTCTGGAAGGTGGCCAGCCTAAGTTAATTAGAAGAAGTTCTACTGTTGAGGTACATATTTATAAACAGTATATTATTAAAGGTGATGTCGACAAACATACAGGTCACATTAAATATGAGGGAGATTTACTAGTTAAGGGGGATATTAAGGATTATTTTAATGTTGAGGTAGGTAATGATCTAAAAGTTCAGGGAAACATTGCCAATGCTGAAGTTAAGACTCAGGGGGATCTTTATGTTAATAATAATATAATTGCCAGCAAATTATTTATTGGAAATTACCTGGAAAAAGAAATTGTACTTTCTCTGAAGAAAATTATTAGTTATTTAGAAAATTTAAATAAGGCAGTGGATCAAATTTTAGGGGAAGCCAGCCAGAGAAAGATGAATCTCAGCAACTTTAAAACTGGAAGAGTTTTAAGACTACTGATTGAAAATAAGTTTCCTGAATTAAAAAAGTTAATTTTGAGTCTTAATCAGAGTGTTAAAGATAATGAACAGCTGAAAGATTATTTTAGAG
>NZ_QBLR01000219.1:0-5700 GCF_003070835.1 Halanaerobium sp.
TAAAAAGATTGCCCATATAAGTGGTGATTTAAATACAACAACTGCTCGTGATAGGTTAGAAGGATATAAAAAAGCGTTAAAAAATCATGGAATCCCAATCAAGAACGAATATATTATTGAAGGTGAATATACCCAAAACTCTGCTTATCAAGCTATGCAGTCTTTGTTAGATTTAGAAAACAGACCTAGGGCTGTTTTTGCTGCAAATGACTTAAGTGCAGCAGGAGTTTACAAAGCTCTTTTTGAAGCAGCTTTAGAAATTCCTAAGGATATAGCAGTTGCTGGTCATGATGATATCAATTTAGCCTCGCTTTTGAAACCTGAGCTAACAACAATGCGCCAGCCTAAATATGAGATGGGAGAAAGAGCAGTAACAATTTTGTTGGAAATGATTAATAAGCAGGAATTTGAAATTAAAGATCAAATATTAACTACTGATTTGATTATTAGAGAATCAGTTTAAGTAAAGAATTATAAAAGGCAGGTGAGTTAATTGTCAAAAATACTTGTTATTGGAAGTATGAATATGGATTTAGTTGTTGAAACAGATAGGTATCCAGAAGAAGGAGAGACTATTATTGGTGGTAAATTTGAACAAATCCCTGGTGGTAAAGGAGCAAATCAAGCTTTGGCAGCTGCTAAATTAGGAGCTGATGTTGAATTTATTGGAGCCTGTGGAGATGACAGTTTTGCACCTAAATTAAAGTCTAGTTTGAAAAATGGAGGAACTAATATTGATAATATTTTTGAAATTAAAGGTCAGAGCACAGGAGTTGCAGTGATTACTGTTGATAGAAAGGGAAATAATAGGATAATTGTTTCTCCAGGTGCCAATTATGAGCTGCTTCCAGAAAAAATAGAAAAAATTAAAGATAAAATTATTGAAGCCGAAATTATACTTTTACAGCTGGAAATTCCGCTTAATACTATTGAAAAAATTGTAGAAATTGCCTCAAAAAACAAGACAAAGATTATATTAGATCCGGCACCAGCTCAGAAATTATCAGATAGTATTTTAGAAAAAATAGATTATCTGCTGCCAAATGAAGGCGAATTGGACTTATTATTGAAAGATATAAAAGCAAAAAGCCGTTCTGAAAAAATTAAGATCCTTCTTAAAAAAGGTATAAAAAATATTATCGTTACTGAAGGAGAGAAAGGGATTAATTATTATGGTCAGGAAAAAGAAATCCATTTAGATACATTAAAAGTTAAAGCAGTTGATACAACAGCAGCAGGAGATGTGTTTGCAGGAGCCTTTGCTGCTAGTTTAATAGCAGAAAATGAACTAAAAAAAGCACTGGAGTTTGCTGTTCAGGCTGCAGCCTATTCAGTAACCAAGGCAGGAGCACAGAGTTCTATCCCAGATAAAAAAAAATTAGAAGAATTCCTTGCAGAAAGGAGTAAATAAGATGAAAAAAGGTGGAATAATTAATAGTGAATTAGTAAGAGTAATTGCTGAGATGGGTCATAAAGATAGCCTGACAATTGCAGACTGCGGCTTACCAATTCCAGAGGAAGTTGAAAGAGTTGATTTATCACTGACAAAAGGATACCCTAAATTTTTGGAAATATTAAAGGCTGTATTGAACGATTTGGTTGTTGAAAAGGCAATTTTAGCTGCAGAAATTAAAGAAAAAAGTCCTAAATTAGAAGCAGAAATTATAAAGATACTGCCTGATATAGAGGTTGAATATATTCCGCATACTGAATTTAAAAATAAAACAAATAGCTCCAGGGCTGTAGTTCGCAGTGGAGAAATAATTCCATATGCTAATATAATTTTAATTTCAGGAGTTGATTTTTAAATGGCAAAAGAAACTGTTTTGGAAATGAAAAATATCACCAAAACCTTTCCTGGAGTTAAAGCATTAGATAAAGTTGATTTTTCCCTTAAAAAAGGAGAAGTTCATGCTTTAGTAGGTGAAAATGGAGCTGGGAAATCTACTTTAATGAAAGTTTTAAATGGAATCCATCCGCGGGACGAAGGAAAAATTATCTTAAAAGGTGAGCCGGTTGAATTTGAGAATACTAAAGAAGCTCAGAAGGCCGGTCTGGCAATTATTCATCAGGAATTGGAGTTAATTCCTTATTTAAATGTAGCTGAAAATATATTTTTAGGTAGAGAAGATAGAAATGGTATTTTTATCAATTATCAAAAGCTTTATCAAAAAACTGAAGAAGTTCTTGATATGCTGGGAGTTGATATTGATCCCAAAGCTCAGATTAAAGATTTAAATATTGGTAGTCAGCAAATGGTAGAGATAGCAAAAGCTGTTTCTCAAAATGCTGATATACTGGTAATGGACGAACCAACTTCTTCTTTAACCAATCAGGAAATAGATATTTTGTTTGAACTAATAGCAAGGCTAAAGGAACAAGAAATAGCAATAGTATATATTTCACACCGATTAGAAGAAGTTTTTGAAATTTGTGATAGAGTTACAGTTTTAAGAGATGGTCAGTTTGTAGGTGAGGTTGAAACATCTAATACTAATGAAGATCAGCTAATTAAAATGATGGTTGGTCGAACAATTGAAGATCGTTTCCCTGAAATGAATTTTAATCCTACTGATGAAATATTAAAGATTGAAAATTTAACTGTACCAGATGAAATAAATAGTGCTTCTTTTTCCTTAAAAAAAGGGGAAATTTTAGGTATTGCGGGCTTAATGGGGTCTGGAAGAACCGAACTGGCAAAAGCAATATTTGGTGTTTTTAAAGAAAAAAGTGGTGATATCTATTATCGAGGAAAAAAAATTGAGATTAAATCACCAGCTGATGCTATAAATAATGGGATATATTATCTAAGTGAAAATCGAAAAGAGGAAGGTCTTGTTCTTGGGCTTTCTGTTGCTAATAATATAAGTGTTTCTGTTTTAAAATCAATGTTAAAGGCAAATACTTTTATAGATTCAAATGCTGAAAACAATTTAGCAAGAAAATATATAGAAGATTTAAAGATTAAAACTCCTTCTGAAAAACAGCTTGTTAAAAATCTAAGTGGAGGAAATCAGCAAAAGGTGGTAATTTCAAAGCTGCTTTCTACTAAACCAGAGGTTGTAATTTTTGATGAACCTACCAGGGGAATAGATGTTGGAGCGAAGAGAGAAATATATAATTTAATGCAGGAATTGATTGATGATGGGGTAGCAGTTATTTTAATATCCTCAGAACTACCTGAAGTTTTAAATTTAAGTAATAGAATTATAGTAATGCATGAAAAAAAAATCATGGGAGAGCTGGATGCCGCCGAAGCAGATCAGGAAGCTGTAATGAAGCTGGCAACCGGAAGGAGGAATCAGTAAAGTGAACAAGCTTAATAATGATATACAGAAAAAAAATATTTTAGAAATTTTAAATAAATTTAAGACAGGAATTGGATTATTAATTTTAGTAATTGTGCTGTCATTTATGAGTCCTTACTTTTTAACCATACCAAATATTTTAAATATTATTAGACAGGTTTCAATTATAGCAATAGTTTCTTTTGGAATGACTATGGTAATTTTAACAGGAGGAATTGACCTTTCAGTTGGTTCGATGCTTGCTTTTTCTGGAGCGATTTCAGCCGGAATGATGGTTAACTCAGGGCTAAATGTATTTCTGGCAATTTTTATCGGATTAGCTGCCGGTACTGCTTTAGGTTTCTTTAATGGTTTAGCAGTTGCTAAAGCTAAATTACCAGCTTTTATAGTAACCTTAGCAATGATGACAATTGCCCGAGGTTTTACTTTGATTTATACAAATGGTCGTCCAATCTCAGGTTTTAATGAGACTTTTAGATTTTTTGGAGCAGGATATCTTGGTAGAATACCAATTCCAGTAGTCATCATGTTTATGTTTTTAGTTATTATTTATATTTTACTGAAAAAGACACCATTTGGCCGTTATATTTATGCTATAGGCGGCAATGAAACAGCAACAAAGCTTTCTGGAATTAATACAGAAAAAATAAAAGTAGCTGTTTATGCTTTAAATGGTTTTTTAGCTGCAGTTAGTGGTATAATATTAACATCAAGGTTAAACTCTGCTCAACCGATGTCTGGAGAAGGTTATGAATTAGATGCAATTGCAGCTGTTGTTTTAGGAGGTACAAGTCTTTCTGGTGGAAGTGGTACTGTTATTGGTACTATTGTTGGTGCATTGATAATTGCAGTTTTAAATAACGGCTTAAACCTTTTAAATGTATCTTCATTTTATCAGTTAGTTGCTAAAGGTGCTGTTATTCTGCTTGCTGTCTTCTTAGATCGTAAAAGCCAGCAGCAGTGATAATATAAATACAAATAAAATATCTCAAATAGGAGGTGAGTTTTCATCAGCTTCTTTGGAAGTGATTCAATGAATTCTATTAAATATTATTAAAGGAATTAAACTCAAGGAGGAATAACAAAATGAGAAAATTAACAATTATTTTAGTTTTATCATTAATTATGGTGGCTGGACTTACAGCAGGTATCGCAGCTCAGGACTTACGAATAGGTTTAGCTGTTTCAACTCTTAACAATCCATTCTTTGTTGACTTAAAAGAGGGAGCAGAGTCAATGGCAGAAGAAATGGGAGTAGAAATTTTGGTTGTAGATGCCCAAGACGATGCTGCAGCTCAGTTAAGTAGTGTTGAAGACTTATTAATCAAACAAATTGATGTTTTAATAGTGAACCCAGTTGATGGTAATGCTGTTGTTTCAGCAATTACAGCAGCAAATGATGCAGGGGTACCTGTAATTACTGTTGACCGTGGTGCAGAAGGTGGAGAAGTAGTAAGTCATATTGCCTCAGATAACGTGGCTGGTGGAGAAATGGCTGGAGATTTTATTGCTGAACAGTTAAATGAAGAAGGTAAAGTTGTAGAATTAGAAGGTATTCCTGGAACTTCTGCTGCTAGAGATAGAGGTAAAGGATTTAATCAAGCTATGGATAAATATGAGGGTATGGAAGTTATAGCTAGACAGCCTGCTGGATTTGATCGGGCAGAAGGTATGACTGTTATGGAAAATATTCTACAGGGTAATCCAGAAATTGATGCTGTATTTGCTCACAATGATAATATGGCTTTAGGTGCAATGGAAGCTATTGCAGCAGCAGGTCGTTCTGATGAGATAATGATTGTTGGCTTTGATGCTATTGATGATGCAGTGGCAGCAGTAAACGCAGGTGACTTAGCAGCAACTATTGCCCAGAAACCAGCTCTGATGGGAGAAATGGCAGTAGAAACAGCAGTTAAGGTTGCAAATGGTGAAGAAGTTGATGAATACACACCTGTACCTTTAGAGTTAATTACTGAATAAATAATTAGAAAGTATAAAATGTATTTAAACTGCCTGATTTAAATTCAATGGACATGAATAAATAGACCATCAGGCATAAATAAAGGCCCTTCTGAAAATTTTAGAAGGGCCTTTTAAAGATTAATTAGTTTTTAAAACTATTTAATTCTATGCAGATTTTTAAATGATTTGACAATATTTCTCATTAAAACTTGATTGGTAACTGTGCCAACTCCACCTGGAACAGGAGTAAGAGCCTTTACCTTTTTAGCTGCTGAATCAAAATCAACATCTCCCAGTAATTTGCCATCAATAAAATTAGTACCGACATCAATAACTACTGAGTTTTTATCCAGCATCTCACCTTTTATCATTTCTGCTTTCCCAACTGCTGCTACAACTATATCTGCATTTTTTAATTCCCATTCTAAAT
>NZ_QBLR01000220.1:0-5699 GCF_003070835.1 Halanaerobium sp.
TGATTAAAGTTAATGAAGTTAGTAAATCATTTAATAATATGATAAGAGAATTTAAAGATATTATTAGTGAAATAAATAATGCTTCTGATGAAGTAGAAGAATCTTCAAATTACATGAGAGAAGTTTCAAATGAAGTTGGTAATGTATCAACACAAATTGCTAAATCTATCAATGATGTGGCAGTTGGTGCAGATAATCAAGCTGAAAGTGTAGATACTATAAATCAACAAATCAAAACTCTTGCTGAAGACATTGAAAAATTAAAAAATTCAAACCAGGAAGTAGAAAAACTGGCTGATGAAATGGAAAATGCAGCAACAGATGGAAAATCTGAAATCGATAAGGTTAGCAATCAAATGGCTAAAATAAGAAATGCTATTGAAGAAGTTGCAGCGGGTATTTCTAATTTAGAGACAATATCTAATGAGATTGGTGAAATTTTGAATATAATAAATAATATTGCTGAACAAACAAACTTACTTGCTTTAAATGCTGCAATTGAAGCCGCAAGGGCTGGTGAAGCTGGTAGAGGATTTTCTGTAGTTGCAGATGAGATTAGAGAACTAGCCGAAGAATCAGTAAATTCTGCCGAAGAAATCAGAAAATTAGTAGAGGACGTTAAGGTAGAAACCAAAACTGCAAGTTCACGAATGGATGATGGAATTGATGAAATTCAGAATGGAGAAAATGTTGTCAGCAGTGCCGAAGATTCTTTTGGTGATATAGAAAACAAAATAAAAAATGCTGCTACCGGTATAGAGTCTTCCCTTAAAATTGTAGAAGATGTGGACAGTTATACTGAGAAAATTGTTCATGAAGTCGGTGAAATTGCAAGTATATCTGGGGAAACTTCTGCTAATACTGAGGAAGTAGCAGCTGCCAGTCAGGAACAGAATGCTTCAATCGAAGAAATCACTTCATTGGCAGACTCACTTGCTGAAATGTCAGCTAATTTAAATCAGTCAGTAAAACGTTTTGATTTAAATTCATAAATTTATTTGTAAATTATCCCAGTCTTATGAATGGGAGTTTTTATTATATAGCGTATAATTGTCAATAATTTTTTAGAAAAAATGCATAGAGATACCCATTTTGCTATGATGTAAAATTATGGCAATGGCCTAACAAGAACCCATATGATATTCAAATTCATAAATAATCATTTTTTATCTAAGAGGGCCTCGTTTTTTTGTGACATATTGATGCAACCTGGCGTTAAATACTAATTTCAAAGGTTAACGTACTTAATCCGCATAAGGGGTATCACGCTAAATAACGATGTTATGGTTATCCTCAAGGAGGCTTATGCAAAGAGGAATATTATGTAAAGTAATCTGAAAATTAGTTAACATATAAGAGCTCTGTTTTCATTTGCTTTGAATAAAGCGGGCCTATAAGTCCATTGCTCAGCAACATTATGCTGGATAAACTAGATAAAGAACCGGAGAAATCCAATCATAAATTCTGTCGTTATGCCGATGACAACCAGATCTATGTCAGAAGCAAAAAGAGGCTGAAAGAGTTATGAAGAGCATAACCGTATTTATTGAAAAGAAACTGAAATTTAAAGTCAATACGGTAAAAAGTGTAGTCGACAGACCCAGGATAAGAAAATTCTTAGGATTTTCATTTTATCGAAAAAAATAAGGGTTAGAGTCCATCCGAAATCAATTAAGAGAATTAAAACAGACAATTATCGGCTGAGTCAGCTATTTTATAATAGTTGATATAAAAAAAGATGAGAGAGCTTGACTAGTGGACAAAAAATGAATAATAATACTGGAAATGGTGGAGGAAAGTTAAAATAAGCTTTAGAATGCACAGAAAATCGGGGATGAAAAACTAAAGCGTGGGAATATGACAATATAAGAAAAGGCTATTGGATAATATCCAATAGCCTAATACTTGCAATAATCTTTACAAATTAGTTATTACTAAAGAAACTGGAATACTTTAGTTTTACGGAAGGATATGCACCAGTAATTAATTATTAATGAAACATCCAGTAACAACGAACGGTACGCTGTTGATCTGAGAGGAAGGAAAATAAACTAATATACACCTACCTTATTTTATATAATTCTAAATATTGATCTGCAGTTGGTATTTCCCCTAGTACTGCTGTAGCTGCTGCTACTTGAGCACTGCCAAGATAGGTCCGGGAATCAGAAGGACCAATGCGAGACTGATAGTTACGAGTTGTAGTGGTAAAAGCTGTAGCACCAGATCCAATCCTTCGCTTATTACCCATACATAATCCACAGCCAGGCATAATTACAGTCGCTCCTGCCTTTGTTAGTTTTTCCATTGTGCCATCAACAATTAATTCTTCGTAAATATCACGAGAAGCCGGTCCCACAACCACGTTAATATCTTGCGGTATCTTATGACCAGCAATTACTGATGCTGCTTCCTGAATGCTTTTTAAGTCTCCGCCAACACAGCTGCCGATGTAAACCTCATCAATTTTCTCTCCTTCAACCTCACTTAAAGCAGCCACATTATCGGGGTGATGTGGTTTAGCAACTAAAGGCTCGGAAATTTCTGCTAAAGGAATTTCAATTTCTGCAGCATATTCAGCATTTTCATCTGCCTCAAAGAGTATTGGATCTTTAAGATAATCTGCAATTGCTTTAATGGTATTTTTAACAGATGGAGACGAATCAGCATCCGGACGTGATTGTAAATACTCGAGATTTTCTTTAATAGTCTCAATAGTAATCTCATCAGATGGTACTACACCTGCTGAAGCACTTCGCTCTGCAACAGCATTTGTTAAAATATAACGCTCATCTGAACTTAGAAAGTCTAAACCTTCCATTTCAATAACTCGACCATTATAAATTTCTTTACCCACAGTTTTATCAGCATAAACTACTAAAGCAGAAACTAGATCTCGAGCAGTAATTCCTGCTGGTGGACGACCTGTAAATCTAACTTTAACTGATTCATCCATAGTCAGATCCTGTTTACCATATTTCATAACTCCTGCCACAATATCTGAAGCAGCTGGAAAAGAAACTCCACGTGGAGTTCTGGTATGGGAATCTCCACCAACTATTACATCAGTCGGCAGCACAAAACGATTACCAATCGTATGAATAATACCTTCTCCAGTCTGTAAACAAACTCCACCCCTTTTTGTCACAAATTCATGTAAAAATTTATGAGTATCTCTTTCTGCACTGGAAGGACATTCGCCAGTATGACATAAAGACTGGACAACAAATTCTGCTCCAAAATCTTCTCCGGCCATTGATTGGTATTCATCCATGGTCATCGGACCAGTTGTATCCTGAGAAAAAGCCCCTCTCATTTTAACCTGAGCTGTTTCACCTGGCAAGATTGTATCCTTACCATCAAGACGGTTATAAGCTACAATTTTTTGAGCTAAGGTTTGAGCGGGTTTAGAATCTTCTTTGACTACATTCTGCTCGGCAGGTGTTTTGATATCACCAGTCTCAATTTCATTTTCCTCACAGTAAGCTAAAGCCATTTTTTGAAGTTCGTTACCTGCATCAAAATAAGTCATACCACCTGCTGCAATTTTTTTCATCTTATAATCAATTGGTAATTCAATTTCAATTTCTAAATCATCATTAACCAAAATCTTTTTTGCTGTTAAATCAACTTTAAGACTATCTCCTTCTTTAATCTCAGTAGTATCAGCTTCCAGTGGCAAGATTCCTGAAGCCACCAACGATTCTTTAAAGATAGGCGCAAAACTTTTTGCTATTACAACTCCGCCTTTTTTCTTTTCTGGCTCACCTGCCACTGGTTTTCCTAAAAGCTGCTGCATTGTATACGTAGCTGACTTACGGGATGAACCTTCTCCAAGTGCTTTATCAGCTGTAAAGAATACACTTTCTCCTTTGGCTTTAAGTTCATTTAATCTGCCCCAGAGATTTTCTTCATCATCACGTCCATCCATTACAAACTGAGCGTGACGAGGCTGATCTGTTCTGCTGTTAGCATTTTTAGAAGGACTTAAGTGTCCTGTTGTAATATTATCACCAACTCTTAAAGATATTCCCTGATATTGATCCTTAAGTTCCCAGTCTTCAGCAAATTCTCGATAAGCCCAGCTCAGCATCAACTCATCAATTTTCTTTTTAAAATATGGATTCTCTGCTGCAAGTTCTTTTAATTTTTTAAAATCAGCTCTGGTTACCAATACCGTCTCTTTTAAAATTTCAGTTATCTGCTCTCTATAAATTTCTTTAGCAAATAAATCAATTAAACGAGAAGTGGCGGCTCCACCCTTCATTTTTGTCAGCAGCTCTAATGCCCTGCTGGAACTTAAATAAGGGTTTTCTACCTCTCTTATTTTTGCTTCTTTAATAATTTCTGCCAGTCCTTCAGCTTTAGCATGAGCAGCAGGAAATGTCCCCCTTTTTACTTCTTCTGAAATAAGCCTCAGAATTAATTTATCTAATCTTTCTTCTGTAAATATCTCGAATTTTTCATTTTCTAAACTTTCCACTTTCAGACCAGCAAAAAGACATTCAACTTCCCCTGCCTCTAAAGGCCTGGGGTCAAGTCCATAAGCATTTTTTCTTGCTGCTGCTTTTTTCTTGTATTCAGTTAAACAATCTAATAATTTTTCCATTTTAGCTTCCATTAACTAATCTCTCCTCTCTTCTCTTAAATAATTTAAGCTTCTATTAATTATAATTCGGAAATTATAGCTTCTGTTATTTCATCAGTTGAGGCACTACCACCCAAATCTCTAGTTAAAACTTCTCCCTTATTTAAAACTAAAGAAGCCGCTTTTTCTATTTTATCTGCTGCCTCAGTTTCTCCAAGATGTTTAAGCATTAAAATTCCAGAAAATAGCAGAGCAACCGGATTTGCTTTATTTTGGCCTGCAATATCTGGAGCACTACCATGGACTGCTTCAAAAACAGCTAAATCATCACCTAAGTTCATTCCAGGAGCAAGCCCCAGGCCACCTATTAAACCAGCACCTAAATCAGAAATAATATCGCCATATAAATTAGTTGTAACTAAAACATCGTAATCTTCTGGATACTGCACCATCTGCATACACATATTATCAACAATTTTATCATCAAATTCTATTTCTGGATTAGTCTTTTTGTATTTTTTAGCAACTTTACGTGCTTCTTCTAAAAAGAGACCATCACTAAATTTTAAAATATTAGCTTTATGTACAGCTGTAATTTTTTTTCTTCCTTCACGGACAGCATATTCAAAAGCTCTTTCTGTTATCTTGCGTGATGCCTTACGAGTAATTATTTTTATACTTTCTGCCGCTTCATCACCGACATAATGCTCAATCCCTACATAAAGTCCTTCAGTATTTTCTCTAAAAACTACCATATCTAAATTTTCATCTTTAGCAAATTTTCTGGCATGTACTTTTAGTGGTCGCACATTTGCATATAGATCTAATTCTTTACGAATTGCAACATTAACACTTCTAAAACCACTGCCTACAGGTGTTGTGATTGGCCCTTTTAAAGCTACTTTATTTTTTCTAACTGACTCAAAAACTTTTTCTGGAAGGGGAGTACCATATTTATCCATCACTCCAGCTCCAGCCTCTACCTTATCCCAATTAATTTCCACACCTGCAGCATCTATAATTTTGGCTACAGCCTCTGAAATTTCTGGTCCAATTCCATCTCCAGCAATCATTGTTACATTATGCATTCTCTTTGCTCACTACTCCTTTT
>NZ_QBLR01000221.1:0-5666 GCF_003070835.1 Halanaerobium sp.
GAAAAATTATTTAGATTTAAGCAGCGTTCAATAGTAAACTTTGCTGTTGATAAAGATGAAGTCTATATGACAACTGAACTTAATGGAAAAGATACTTTCTTCCTTCCTTTTAATAAAGGTAAAGGTAGAGGCAAATCTAAAAGAGCAGGTAATCCTGAAGTTGACGGAAAACTTAAAACTCATTATCTCTGGGAGAATATCTTCAAAAAAGATCAGCTCTTAGAGATTCTGCAGAAATTTGTTTTTATTGATCTAGAAGAAGATATTGATGAGCAGGGGGATCTTCATAAAGATGAAAAATTAATCTTCCCTCGCTACCATCAGTTAGATGTAGTTTCTAAAATATTAAGAGATGTCAAAGAAAAGAAAGCTGGTCATAAATATTTGATTCAGCATAGTGCAGGCTCAGGTAAAACCTATTCAATCACGTGGTTGGCTCATAGATTATCCAGTTTACATGATAGAGATAATAATCCTATCTTCAGCAGTGTAATAGTTGTTACCGACAGAGTTTCTTTAGACCAGCAGCTGCAGGAGACTATTTATCAGATAGATCATAAGCTGGGGGTAGTAGCTCCCATCAAAAAAGATTCACATCAATTAGCTGATGAATTAAATTCAGGCACCAATATTATTATCAGTACAATCCAGAAGTTTCCTTTTATATTAGATAAGGTAACAGATACTAAAGATAAAAACTTTGCTATTGTAATTGATGAGGCTCATTCTTCTACCAGTGGTAAAAACATCTTAGCTTTAAAAGAATCACTATCTTTAGAAGAAGCAGCTGAATTAGATAGGCGGGCAGAAATGAATTCTGATGATGTTGAGGATAAGATTAATAAGGAGCTGATGCGGGTCCAGAGTCTTGATTCTCTCAGTTTCTTTGGCTTTACAGCTACTCCTAAGTCTTCGACCCTAGAACTTTTTGGTTCTACCAATCAAGTAGGTAAAAGAGAGCCGTTTCATGTCTATTCAATGCGGCAGGCTATTGAGGAAGGTTTTATCTTGGATGTCTTAGAAAACTACATGACCTATAAAACTTACTATCGGGTCAATAAGAAGATAGAAGATGATCCTGAATTTGAGAAGTCCAGAACTTCAAAAGAAATTGCCCGTTTTGTAAGCCTTCATCCTCACAACATATCACAGAAAACTGAAATAATGATTGAGCATTTTCGTGATAAGACAATGCATAAAATTGGTGGAGAAGCTAAAGCGATGCTGGTTACCTCTTCTCGTCTGCATGCAGTAAGATATAAAAAGGCTTTTGATAAATATATTAAAGATAAAGGCTACAAAAATCTAAAAAGTCTGGTGGCTTTTTCAGGCACAGTTAAAGACGATGGCTTTGAATATACTGAACCCAAGATGAATGACGGTATTACTGAATCAGAAACAGCTAAAGAATTTGATAAAGATGAATATCAGATCCTTTTAGTTGCTAATAAATATCAGACTGGCTTTGACCAGCCCAAGCTGCATACCATGTTCGTTGATAAGAGATTAAGAGGTGTTAATGCTGTCCAGACTTTATCCCGTCTAAACAGGACATACAAGGGGATTAAGGAAGATACCTTTGTCCTTGATTTTGTTAATGAAGCTGATGATATCAAGAATGCTTTTGAACCCTATTATGATGTAACAAGACTGGATTCAGATAATATAAATCCTAATGAAATGTACACTCTTTATGATGAGATAATGGATTCAATGCTGATCAATAAAGATGATATTGATGATTTTGCTCAATGCTATTATGAGAATGATTCTACAGAAGAAATAATAGCAGCTGGTGATAATGCTCTATCTCACAGTGCAGATAGAATCAGAAATTTATCTAAAGAGGATAAACTAGAATTCAGATCTAAAATGAAGCGATTTATCAACCTCTATAATTTAGTGCTGCAGGTCCATCCTATTAAAGATGCTGATCTGCATAAGATGAACATTTATTTAAGATTTTTGCTTAAAAGGATCGATATTGAAACTCCAGGTAATGTAGATATATCTGATAAAGTTGTATTGGAATACTATCAGCTTGAAAATAAAGGCCAGCAGAATATCGGATTAATTGGTGAAGAAGAACTTACTGGACCATCTCTCGGCAGCGGCAGCTATCACGAGGAAGAAAAAGAATATTTAAGCGTTATTATTGAGAGATTAAATGAAAAGTTCCAGACTGACTTCTCGGAGTCAGCTAAAGTTGCTACCGAGCAAATGACTAATAAGTTAAAGAATGATGATGACTTAAAGAAACGAGCTCAGGCTAATAGCTTAGAAGATTTTAAGATTGCCGTTAAAAAGAAGTTTACCGACACAGTTGTTGAATCTTATAATGAAAATACTGAGTTCTATGGTAAGATTCTCAATGATAAAGATTTTAAGGAGCAGCTGATGGAGTTAATTATTATAGATCTTTATCGGAGTTTGAATGGAGAATAAAAGGAGACAATAAAAAATGAAAAATAATTTAAAGATCTTAGAAGAGACTTTTAATATTGTCTATAAGTATACAAAAAAAGACTTAGTTGGCACTCAACTAGCTGCTTTATTAGCTGTATTAAATAATGAAGGTATCAATATGATCGAACTTGCAGATTATTTAGATTCTCCGCAGGGATCATTAAGTAGAAATATTAAAAAACTTTCTAAATTTAAAAACTCTAAAGGAGAAATGGATGGATTTAACTTAATTGAATTAAGACAAGATTATGAAAACCGAAGAACTTACGCTCTTTATTTATCAGAAAAGGGAAGAAGATTAAGAGCTGATTTAAATAAAAAATTGAAAGAACTAAACTTAATTTAAAGAGGGAGTTAAAAATGAATAAAGGTTCAATTAATGATCTCTGGCTCTCTATTTTTGAAGGGTTTTTAGAGGTCAAAAATATTGATCAATCTGAAATGTTTGAAAATGTAGTTGCAAAAATATTAAAAAAGCATAATTTAGATTATTTAATTGAGTTTGCAACAGAAGATATTTTTAAATTTCAGTTCATTTTATTGAGAGAAACTGATAGAGGAGTCGCTCTAATGGCTGCTGCATATCTTGAAAATAGTATTGAAGACTTACTAAATAAGTATTTTATAAAAGATATTTCTTCAAAAGAGGATCCATTTAATAAATATGGTTTTTTATCATCTTTTTCGTCAAAGATTGATCTAGCATATATGCTTGGATTAATAAGTAATAAAACAAAAAGGGAGTTAAATTGGATAAGGGAAATGAGAAATAAATTTGCTCATTCTGCTGATTTTATAGATTTTAAAAAGCAGTCATTTGCTGATAAATGCAATAATTTAAATGACTATGAAAGGTCAGAAGAATTATCTCCTAGAGATATCTTTATCAATGCTGTTTTTAGACTTTCCGGAATTATTTATAAAACTACATTAGATCTTAATGGAAGACAAAGAAAGAGTAATGAAAAGTCAGTTCAATTTGATCTAAGAAAATTAATGCCAGATTTTGAAGAAGAAGTTATAAAAGAGATGAAATATTATCTAGAAGATGATTAATAGAGTTTAATTCACTTAAAATAGGAGAAATCTAACGCTGGAAAAATAATTTATATTTAATTATTAATATATAGAGTTAGTAACTTAATATTATTTTATAGGAGTAGATAAAATGGATTCTTTTATAAAAGAAAGTAAAAAAATTATTAGAAAAGCTATGAACAACAATAAATTGGTAATATTTGTTGGGGCTGGAGTTTCTGCTAATTCTGGTTTGCCATCTTGGAAAGACTTAGTTAATGAATTTAGAAAAGGTATTGGACTCAAAGAAAATGAATTAAGTGATGATGATTATTTAAAAATACCTCAATATTACTATAATTTACGAAAAGAAAAAGAATATTATGAGTTAATAAATGAAGTTTTTAATGTTAATGCTGTTCCCAATATATTACATGATTTAATTTTTCAGTTTAATCCTACAACTATAATAACGACTAATTATGATGAATTAATTGAAGAAAGAGCAGAAGAAAAAGGATTGTTTTATGATGTGGTTTCTAGAGATAAGGATTTGCCCTATACACAAAATGATAAAATGATTATTAAAATGCATGGAGATCTCAAATATAATAATATTGTTTTAAAGGAAGAAGACTATTTATCATATTCTTCTAATTTTAAATTAATAGAGAATTATATAAAGTCACTTCTATCATCTAATGTTGTTTTATTTATTGGTTACAGAATTAATGACATAAATATGAAAATAATTTTTCAATGGGTTAAAGATATATTAAAAAATGATTTTCAACCGGCATATTTTATAAATACAAGTGCAAAAAAAGATAACAACAATATTCAGTTTGATTATTATAAGAATAGAGGAATTAATATATTAAATTATAATGAAGC
Source organism: Halanaerobium sp. (assembly GCF_003070835.1). NCBI lineage: Bacteria > Bacillati > Bacillota > Clostridia > Halanaerobiales > Halanaerobiaceae > Halanaerobium > Halanaerobium sp. The sequence continues at coordinate 4,378 of NZ_QBLR01000221.1, forward strand.
TGAAAAAATAGATAGTTTTTCTGATAATCCTTGTTCTTTATCTTCTCCAGAAGGAAAAAAATTATATGATTTTTTATTATACTTGTTAAATGAAGAAAAGGTAAAAGATCTAGATTTTTATTATCAGAGATTAGTTGATTTAGACTATTTAAACGTGATAAGGATAAAGGATTTAAAAGAAACTTTAGGTATATCTAGAGAGGTAAGCCAAAACGGTAATAATTTGGAGTTTTCAAATAGTGAAACACTGGATTATTTAATTAAAAAATTAATTGAATTAGATAATGATGATATAGAAAATCAGCAAGAAATAAGTAAACTTGAATTAATAAGAAGAGTTTTTGAAAAATCTGGGATAGAGAAGATTAAAAAAAATCAAGAAACTATTTATAAAGTAAAAAAGAAACAAAATAAAAATAGATTAATAAAATCAATATTAGAATTCGATTATATTTCTATTCATAATAACACCAATAAAATGATTAATTCTGTTGAAGAAGATAAATCTAAACTTGTAGAGAGAGCTTATAATTTCTATCAAGCTAAAAATTATTATGAAGCTTACACGACTTTAAAAAAAGCCTCTAAAATTGCTTTTAAAAACAAAAATTACATCACCTACTCTCTTTCAGAGTTTAATAGATATTATTTAGGAAGAATTCTATCTTCAATCAGTACTGATATTAATGAAGAAGAACGAATAAAAATTAAAGAAGAAGTTGGAAAAATTGATTTAGATGAATTATATTTTGAATTGCCAGCAGATAAAAAAAGGTCAATTTCTTTTATAAAAAAAATAATGAGTTTTGAATTTGTTTATATTGGCAATAACAGAATTATGAAACTCGGAGAAGAAGTAAGAAAAGATAAGAATACATATTATTTAACTGAAAACAAAAATAGCGTAAATATATTTAAGTTAAAGAGAGAAGCCCATAATTTTTGGGATTTTATAAACAAGAACTATTTAATGATTGATAATTATAAAGAGATAAAAACTTATTTTTATAGATATATTCAGAGTTTACTATTTAATTATAGTTTTGTAAAAGAGAAAATTAGAAAAGATAGTATTCTTATTCCAGGTGTGAAAGTAAAGACGATAAAAATAAAAAATATTGATTACTTCTCATCATTTATTATGATCAAATATCTAAAGAAGAAAGAGCTAATCTATCTTTTTGAAGAATATGATATAAAAGAACTAAAAGTTAAAGAACAAGAATTAGAAAAAATTATTAAGTCATTTAAGAATTTAATTAATTTCTTTTTAAAACTTGATAATAGAG
>NZ_QBLR01000222.1:0-5664 GCF_003070835.1 Halanaerobium sp.
ACTCAAGTCATAGGGAGAAAGTTCTACTGTTACCTTATCACCAGGTAAGATTCGTATAAAATTCATCCTCATTTTTCCTGAAACATGTGCCAGAACTTTATGTCCGTTTTCCAATTCAACTCTAAACATTGCATTTGGCAGGGGTTCAACTACAGTACCCTGGACTTCAATAGGATCTTCTTTTGCCATAAATTATTTGACCTCCTCTTTACTGAGATAATCCTTTAAAATTAAGCGAACATCTTCACTGCGAACTCGTTTCTTATCTTTTAAATCTCTTAAAAACTCTGCTGCAATCTGACCTGTACTTTCTAAATGTCTGCTATTTTTATATTTTGGATTATTAAATTTCCTCTTTACACCATCGACAACTTTTATTTTTCCATCTGACTCATTATCTATATCTATTACTAAATAATAAGTATCTTTATCTCTGCCGGCAGTCGACCTAACAATTTCGCCAACTTTAAAAGCAGTATCCAAAAATATCACTCTTTTCTCAAGCTCTCTTTTTAACACGCACTGTATATTATACCATAGATAAGACAGGCTCTGCAATAAAAGTTAAAGTTTACTTAATATTTCAACTCCAGCTTCAGTTATTGCAATTGTATGTTCAAAATGAGCAGAAAGGCTTCTATCTTTTGTTACTACTGTCCAGTCATCCTCTAATGTCTCGACTTCATAACCTCCAATATTAACCATGGGCTCAATAGCAAGGGTCATACCCTTTTTTAATTTAGGCCCTTTTCCTGCTGGTCCAAAATTAGGGATCTGTGGATCTTCATGCATATCACGACCGATCCCGTGACCAACATAATCCCGAACCACAGAAAACCCATTTTTCTCAACATATTCCTGTACAGCATGTGAAATGTCAAATAATCTGTTGCCGATAACTGCTTTTTCAATTCCTTTAAGAAGAGATTCTTCAGTTACTTTCAATAATTTGCTGGCATTTTCCGAAATTGAACCAACTGCATGTGTTCTGGCAGCATCTCCATTAAATCCTTCATAAAAAGTTCCAATGTCAATACTTACTATATCACCAGCTTCTAAAAAACGATGATCAGCAGGAATACCATGTACAACTTCTTCATTAATTGAAATACAAATAGAGGCTGGAAAACCCTGATACCCCTTAAAAGAAGGGACGGCTCCCTTACTGCGAATAAATTCATCAGCAAGCTGATCAAGTTCTGCAGTAGATATACCAGGTTTAATATTTTCTGCCAGATAAGCATGTGTTTCTGCCACTATCTGATTTGCTTCACGCATTATATCAATTTCACGCCTCGATTTCAAGATAATCATTATTTATTCGCCTCAATTAATTTCATTAGTCGCTGCTGCACCTTTTCAATTCCGCCGGTGCTTTTAACCTCATGCAGTATTCCTTTGTTTTGATAATAATCTGCAAGCTTAGCAGTTTTTTCTTTATTAACTTCAATTCTTTTCTTAACTGTTTCTTCCTCATCATCACTGCGCTGAATTACTTCTCCCCCACATTTATCACACACACCTTCAACTTCAGGTGGATTATTTTTTACATGATAGGTGGCTCCACAATCAACACAGACTCTGCGGCCGGCCAGTCTTTCAACCAGGATATCTATTTCAGCCTGCAGATAAACAGCAAGATCGAGCTCTCTATTCTGCTCAGCTAAAATCTCATCTAAGGCCTCTGCCTGTGCTATTGTACGAGGAAATCCATCCAGGATAAATCCTTCTTTACAGTCATCTTCTTTTAATCTTTCTTCAACAATTCCAATGGTTACTTCATCTGGTACTAATTCGCCGGCATCAATAAATGATTTAGCTTTTTTTCCCAGTGGGGTTTTATTTTTAATTGCCTTTCTAAAAATATCACCAGTAGCAATATGAGGAATTTCCAAACTTGCTTCTAATTTTTTAGCCTGAGTACCCTTACCAACACCGGGTAAACCCAGTAAAATCATATCCATTTTATTTCCTCCTCTTTATTTCATGAAACCTTCATAATGTCTCATCAGGAGATGGGATTCGATCTGTTCCATAGTTTTTAAAGCAACACCAACCATAATGATTAAGGATGTTCCTCCAAAACTAATTGTTACACCAGTCAGCGGCTGCATTGCAAAAGGAAGTAATGCTACAATTGTTAAGAATATAGCTCCTGCTAATGTAACTCTCATTAAAACTCTATCTAAATATTTAATAGTTGGTCTTCCAGGACGAATTCCAGGAATAAACCCACCATACTTTTTCATATTGTCTGCTACCTCTTCTGGATTAAAGGTAATAGCAGTATAGAAATAAGTAAAGAATAAAATCATCAGACCATACAATACCATATAAAGTGTAGATCCAGGACTAATTGCATTTGCCAGACCTGTTGCCCAGTCATAAGGTAAAACCTGTGCAATAATTCCAGGGAATAAGAGTACAGAAGAAGCGAAGATTACTGGGATAACACCAGCCTGATTGATCTTCATCGGAATATGAGTACTTCTACCTCCGTAAACTCTGCGGCCCACAATTCTCTTTGAATACTGAACCGGGATTCTTCTTTCTCCCTGCTGAACAAAAATAATACCGGCAATAATTATTATAGCCAGCACAGCAAAAATAAGCACATTTAAAATTGAAATGGTGCCTGCCTGCAGTAATTCATATGTGTTGTACATATCTGATGGAAAACGGGAAATAATAGATGTGAAAATGATGATTGAAATACCATTTCCAATTCCTTTGTCCGTAATCTGCTCACCCAGCCACATTAAGAAAGCTGTACCAGCAGTTAAACTTACAATAATCAGGGCAATATCAAACGCTGTTGCATTAGGTACAGCACCAAAACGTCGAATATAAAGTGTAATACCAATTGCCTGAATTACAGCAAGTACAATTGTTCCGTATCTGGTATACTGAGCAATTTTTTTGCGGCCCTCATTACCCTGTTTAGAAAGCTCTTCTAATTTAGGTACAACTACAGTCAAGAGCTGTAAAATAATTGAAGCAGTAATGTAGGGAGTAATGCTCATCGCAAAAATAGTAAAGTTACTTAAAGCACCACCTGCAAATAGATCTAAAAAGTCAAGTGCTCCACCAAAGTTTCCGCCAAAAAGTCTTTCCTGAAGCAATGCTACATCTACTCCAGGGACCGGAATATGTGCTCCCAGGCGGTAAACTGCCATCATAGCAAGCATGAATAAAACTTTATTTCTAAGTTCTTTTACTTTAAAAACATTACCGAGAGCCTTAATCAACTTAAATCACCTCTGACTTTCCGCCAGCAGCTTCTATTTTTTCTCTGGCAGAAGCAGTAAAAGCCTGTGCTTTCACATTCAGGGCAATATTAACTTCACCTTTACCCAGTATTTTTACTCCATTTTTTGCAATACCATCAATAATTCCCTTTTCCAATAAAACTTCAGGTGTTACAGTTTCATCAGCTGAGAATCTATTTAACTGATATACATTAACTTCATTAAATTCTTTTTTAAATTTATTGTTAAACCCTCTTTTGGGAAGACGTCTAAACAGAGGAGTCTGTCCACCTTCAAATGTTGGGCGTACTCTTCCACCCGCACGAGAGTTCTGTCCGTTTGCACCTCTACCAGATGTATAACCGCGACCGGAGCCAGTACCACGACCAACTCTTTTGCGGTCTTTTTTATATCCAGCAGCAGGTTTAAGATTATTTAATTTCATACTTACACCTCCTTGATAATTATCCAATTAATTCTTCTACAGATTTACCTCTTAATTTGGCAACTTGTTCTGCGCTCTTAAGTTCTTTAAGACCAGTAATTGTAGCATTGATCATATTAATCGGATTAGATGTTCCAAGAGATTTAGTTAAAATATCACTAATTCCTGCAAGTTCGATTACCGCACGCACAGGACCTCCAGCAATAACACCAGTACCAGGAGCAGCAGGCTTAAGTAATACTCTACCAGCACCAAAAACTCCAGTTTTCTCATGGGGTATTGTAGTATCTACAATTGGAACCTCGATTAATTCTTTCTTAGCTGCATCAATACCTTTTCTGATGGCTTCAGGTACTTCGTTTGCTTTACCAATACCTGCGCCAACATGGCCTTCTTTATCCCCTACAACTACCAGGGCACTAAAGCTAAATCTACGGCCACCTTTTACAACCTTGGCAACACGGTTAATGTTAACTACGCGCTCTTCAAGGTCGAGTTTATCAGCATTAATTTTACTCATTAATTTACCTCCTTATTTAAAACTTTAGCCCTTCCTCGCGGGCAGCATCAGCCAGAGCCTTAACTCGGCCGTGGTATTTATATCCACTTCTATCAAAAACTACTGTATCTACTCCTTTTTCCAGTGCTCTACTGGCAGCTAACTCTCCTACCATTTTAGCAGCATCTCTGTTACTTGCTACTTCAATTGAATCGCGAAGAGCTGGATCAAGAGTAGATGCAGAAGCAATAGTTTCTCCAGATAAATCATCTATAATCTGCACATACATGTGCTTTAAAGTACGGGTTACATTCATTCTTGGACGATTGGGTGTACCCACAACTTTATTTCTAATTCTCTGATGGCGCTTTTGTCTTGCTTCTCTTTTACCCATCACATTCACTCCTTTCTATTAACCAGTTTTACCGACCTTACGTCTAATATGTTCTCCAACATATTTAATTCCTTTTCCTTTGTAAGGTTCTGGTTTTCTTACTTCACGAATCTTAGCTGCTGTATCACCAACACGCTGTTTATCTATACCTTTAACTGTGATATTTGTATTCTTTTCAACCTCAAAAGAAATATCACCTTCAGCTTCTATAATTACCGGGTGTGAATATCCAACCTCAAGTTTGAGTTTATCACCCTGAACCTGAGCATTATATCCTACACCTACCATTTCTAATTTCTTCTCAAAGCCTTTGCTTACACCCTCAACCATACCTTCGATTAAACTTCTAACCAAACCGTGCATGGAGCGAGCTTCAATATCTTCGCCATTGCGTTCAACAACAACTTCATTATCTTCAACTTTGATATCAATACCAGCTTTAAAAGTTCTTTCTAGTTCACCTAATGGTCCTTTGACTTTAACAGTCTGACCATCAACAGTTACTTCAACTTTTTCTGGTATTTCAATAGGTAGATCACCAATACGTGACATAAATTTCACCTCCGTAGATTTTATCTGAAAAAATTCTCCCAAGCAGAAGCCGTCAGTCAGGAATCTGACATCCGACATCCTACTACTTACATCTTATTACCAGACGTAACAGAGAACCTCTCCACCGATACCTTTTTCTCTTGCTTCTTTATCGCTCATAACACCCTGGGAAGTTGAAATCACTGCGATTCCTAAACCTCCAAGTACCTGCGGCACTTCTTCCTTACCTACATATACTCTTAAACCAGGCTTACTGATTCTTTTAATTCCACTTATAACTTTTTCGTCATTATCTCCATATTTTAAATAAACCCGAATCATGTTCTGAGGTTTTCTTTCAACTAATTTTACATCATTAATGAAACCTTCATCTTTTAAAAGTTCACCAATGCTGGTTTTAACCTTAGAAGCGGGAATATCAACTCTGTCTTTCCCAACACTATTAGCATTGCGAATCCGGGTCAGCATATCTGCTATTGGATCTGTTAAATTCATTTACAAACCTCCTTCCAGTTTTACCAGCTTG
>NZ_QBLR01000223.1:0-5655 GCF_003070835.1 Halanaerobium sp.
GAGATAAGAAAAATAATGGAAAGTTAATAAAATAATTTATGATTTTGATCTAATTATTTTATATTGTTGATATTAAAAAAAGATTTTAAAGAAATGGCCAAATATGTATTAGAAGATGAAAATGCTGAAATTAATCCCAGAAAAGGAACAGTTGAACAGGTGAAAGCTATATTTGAAGATGCAATGTAATTTTTAAAATATGTTAAGCAATTGACAATTTAATAAATATAATTAAATTACAGCCTAAATATCAAATCATTATGATTAATTTTATCCAGTATATAAAAAGGATATTAGGTAATTATGTTGAAATTAAATGATAGAGGGAAAAGTAATGAAAATTATAGAGGGTGTGTAAATTTTGAAATTTAAATTTCTGCATAATATAGAAAATAAAATATATTTTATTCCTTTAATTTATACAATATCTGCTGCTCTACTTTCAATAGCGGTAATATTTATTGAATATCAGTATACAGATACTCTGACAAATGTACTGCCCGCATATTTTTTTACTTCTTATGACCTTTCAAAAACAATTTTGTCTACCATAGCAGGCTCCCTTTTTGCAATGATTACAGTTTCTTTTTCAACTATTATGGTTGTACTGACCATGTACTCTTCGCAGTTTTCGCCGCGGACGATGCAGGATTTTCTTAAAAACAAAATAACCTTAAAAGTTTTAGGAGTTTTTCTTGCTGGTTTTATTTATTCAATGTTAACTCTGCTTTTTATAGATGACAGCCTGCAGGGAAGCGGGGAATCAATTATATTTTCGGCAATGATTGGGGTTGTTGTTGCTATTGTCTGTCTAGGTTATTTTGTCTATTTTATCCATCATGCAGCTAATTCAGTTCAGGTAAATCTCTTGATTGAAAGTTTAAAAGAAGAGGTTATTGAAATAGTTGATAAAATTGAGGCAAGAAATAACAGCAATGATCAGATTCGTAATGACCCACCTGAGAATTTAAAAGAAATGCTGGACAGAGAGTCATGTGAGGTTCATCCTGAGCAGAGTGGATATATTCAGGTTATTTATGATATTGAACTAACCAAGTTGGCAGATCAACATGACATAATAATTAGGGCTGAAAAAATGATTGGTGATTATGTAACTGAAAATACAATTGTTTTTAAATTCTGGCAGCTAAATGAAGAAGCTGAGAGATTTAGTGATGAAGAACTTGAAGAAATAAAAAATAAAATTCTTGATAATCTGGCAATCAACAATGAAAGAAGCAAGAAAAATGATATAGAATTTGGTTTATTAAAATTAACAGAGGTTGCTTTAAGAGCCATTTCTCCAGGGATTAATGATCCCAATACAGCAATATTTTGTATTAATCAGTTAGGCTGGGTTTTATCAAGAATTGCAGTTGCCAATTTAGAAAATACTTATTATTATAATGACAAAGATGAATTGTGTTTTATATTAGAGGATATTTCTTTTTGGGATCTTCTATATAAAACTTTTTATCAACTCAGTCATTATGGAAATCAGGATGTATCAGTTGCGGGATCTATTATTGATGCACTGGTGATTATTGCTGAAGGAAGTCCAAAAGATATTAAAGAACAGGTCTGGCACTTTAGCCATTATATTTTAGGTGGTTTTGATAAAAATGTATTGGAGCAGGAAGATAAGAAATTTTTAAATCATAAAATCTACCGTCTGGCTAAAGAAACCGGTCATAAAGAGCAGCGAGAAAAATATTTTCAAGTTGAAAATTTTAAAGTAAATTAGTAAATTATAGTATAAAACAGGAACTTTAAATTATTTTTAAAAATGTTATTATTATATCTAAAAACTAAAATCATAAAATAAAGAGGTGGTCATATGTCAGAAAAAGAATTTTATAGACAAAAAGCCAAAGATGTTGTGAAAACTTTAGAAAGTAGTCTTCAGGGACTAAGCCAATCAGAAGCAGAAAAAAGGCTGCAGAGAGATGGAAAAAATGTTCTTGAAGCAGCTAAAAAAAGGTCATTATTTGTAATCTTTTTACAGCAGTTTAAAGATGTACTTGTAATCTTACTTTTAATAGCCGCTGTAATGTCACTATTAATTGGAAGTTATCGTGATGCTACAGTGATGCTTATGATTGCAGTTCTTAACTCTGTAATTGGTTTTATGCAGGAATATAAAGCGGAAAAAATAATGGATTCTCTAAATAAACTGGTTAATTCGCCTTCAAAAGTAATTCGTGATGATCAAATCGGAGAAATTTCACAGGAAGAACTGGTAGTTGGAGATATTGTAAGTCTGGAAGAAGGAGATAAAATTCCAGCTGATTTGAGAATTATTGAATCATTTAATTTGAAAACTAATGATGTTTCTCTAACTGGTGAATCAATGCCTCAGGAGAAGCAGTCTAATTACATTGAGGAAGAAAGACCACTAGCAGACCGTGATAATATGGCCTATCTAGGAACAACAGTTGCCGCTGGCTCAGCTAAAGGTGTAGTTGTTAGAACTGGAATGGATACTGAGATGGGTAAGATCGCTTCGATGACTCAAGAAGAGGATAAATCCCGTTCCCCTCTCCAGGATGAGCTGCATACAGTGGCCAATCGAATTGGTATCTTTGCAGTTGTAGTTGGATTTACACTTTTTGGAGTGAGTATTTATAGAGGTTATGGATTGAACTTCGCTTTAATATATGCTCTTGGTGTAGCTGCAGCTGTTGTACCTCAGGCTTTACCGATGCAGGTTACAGTAGCTCTGTCTCAGGGAGTAAAAAGACTGGCAGGAAAGAATGCAGTAGTCAAAAAGCTTTCTTCGGCTGAAACTCTTGGTTCAACCAATGTTATCTGTACAGATAAGACTGGGACTTTAACCAAAAATGAAATGACAGTAAAAAAAGTATATTTTGATGGCCGGGAGTATGAAGTAACCGGTCTTGGTTATAAACCAGAAGGTGAACTTATAGGAGAAGATGGAGAACCACTAACTGAAGCAGAAATTGCAGAGATGGAGATTATCTTTGATGCTGCTACAATGGCTTCCAATGCAGAGATTCATGAGCCAGATGAAGAGCATCCTGGCTGGTATGCAATCGGTGATCCAACAGAGGCTGCTCTAATTACTCTTTCTACAAAATTAGGTACTCGCTCTCCTAAAGAAGATGAAGAAAATCCTGAATTACATGAATTCAGTTTTGATTCTGACCGTAAAAGAATGAGTTCAATTAGAGAATTTGAAGATGGAAACTATCTTAAGATGAAGGGAGCTTTAGGTAGTGTGCTTTCTGTTTCCAAACATATTCTCAAAGATGGAGAAATAGTAGAGATTACAGAAGAAGACAAAGAAAGATTAAAGGAACTTAATGAAAAGTATTCAAAGGATGCAATGCGGGTTTTAGCAGTTGCCTACCGCAAACTGGAAGATGAGGAGACAGATTATGTTTTAGAAGAAATAGAAAAGGATGTTATTTTTCTGGGAATGGTGGCGATGATTGATCCTCCAAAAGAAGGAGTTAAGGAAGCCATTCAGGAATCACATGATGCCTATATTGATACCTATATCATGACTGGTGATCATGCAACTACTGCCCAGGCAGTAGGAAAAGAAATTAGTCTTTCTGTTGATGATGAAGATGTACCAGTATTTACCAGTAAAGATTTGGAAGAGATGAGTGAAGAAAAACTGAGACAGACTATGGAAGAAAATAAGTCACTTATTTTTTCCCGGGTATCACCTGAGGATAAATTGCGGATAGTTAAAAATTTAAAAGAACAGCAGAAAATTGTTGCTGTAACAGGAGATGGAGTTAATGATGCTCCAGCACTTAAGAGTGCTCATATTGGTGTTGCTATGGGGCAGATGGGTACAGATGTGTCCAAAGAAGCATCAGAGTTGATTTTACTGGATGATAGTTATCCCACCTTAGTCTATGCGATTAAAGAAGGAAGGACCATTTATAATAATTTAAAGAAAACAATTCTGGGAACATTAACTGCAAATGGGGCTGAATTAACACTCGTATTGCTTGGATTGATTGCTGCAGCACTTTTTGACTTACCGATTCCAATACTGGCTATTCAGATTCTATCAATTGACCTCCTAGCTGAAATTTTACCATTAACAGCTTATACTTTTGATCCAGCTTCAGAGCAGATAATGACCGTACCGCCAAGAAGTCAGGATGACCATATTGTTAATAAAAAAAGTTTCAGCAGGTTTGCTTTTATGGCTTTAGTAATTGGGGGCTTTGCTTATTTCAATTTCTACTCTTTCATTAATGGACGAATTTCAGCTGTTAGTGAAGGTGGAAAATTATATGCTCAGGCGACAACAATCAGTTATTTAACTGTGGCCTGTCTGCAGTGGATAAATATTATGTCTTTAAGATATGAATATCAGAGTATCTTTTCTAAGAGCTTCTTTAATAATCCCAAAATGCTATATGCAATTTTAATTTCAATTGGATTAGTATTAGGAGTGGTTTATATTCCAAACATAAACGATTTTCTTGGTTTTGCTGGAGTAGGAATAGCCGCCTGGAGTAGAATTTTGACTTCCAGTGTGTTATTTTTAATCTTAAATGAAGTTATCAAGTTTTTTAGACGGCGGAAAGCAAATGTATAATTTTTAAAATTGTCGTCATTTTAGCTGAGAATTTATTTTAAAAGATATAATTAATTAATGGAGGGAAGCCAAATGTTTGATATTGAATTAAAAAGAGATGGCAGAGAAAATCTATATACCCAAATTTATGAAGCAATACGGGCAGAAATTCTGGCAGACAAATATACCCCTGATACAAAAATGCTATCAATAAGAAAACTTGCTTCCCGACTTAGTGTGAATGCAGAAACTGTAGTTAAGGCTTATGATTTACTGGAAGCTGAAAATCTTATTTACAAAAAAGAGGGTAGTGGGAGCTATATTGCTCCTGCTGCTGCTCTCAAAAATAATAGTGATGATCAGAGACTAAGAATTTTAACCTCTAAACCGTCTTTATCTTCTCAAAAAATCATTGATTTTAGTGGTCCAGAACACGGAAAAGAATTTCTAGAAGAGTATGCATGGGATTTGATTTTTGATCGTTTTTATTCTGATTTTAAAAGTGAGAGTTTTAAAAAAGTTGAAGCTAAAAAAAGCAGCTATTTTCAGCTTTTAAAATCAAAAAATGAAAATTTGAGTAAAAGCAAACTTTATTATAGTTCAGAAGCCAAATTAGAAGAAATATTATTGACATTAGTTGGGAAAAACAAAGAATTATTATTTACCAGTGGTAGTGACAATTCTCTATTTACTAAATTATTTTTGCAAGATCACAGCATTAATAGTAAAACCAATAAAGTTTCTTTTTCTACTCCAAATGCAAATATTCATATAAGTTCTGCAGATTACGATAGTTTAATGGACTATCTTGAAAATAATACCATTGACTATTTAATCATAAGTGATGATTTTGTAGAGGAAAGCATTTTTAATTGGAGCCTTTCTAAAATAAAATCTTTGCTGGAACTTTCTCAAATGCTTAAGTTTAAAGTGATTATTTTAGAGCATTTTGCTCTTTATCAAAACAATGAAAAAATAAAAGAACTTTTAGAATCTAAATATAATAATCAAATTATTCTAATTCAAGCATTAACAAATAGGGTTTTTCCAGGTTTAAAATTAGGATTAGCCTATTTAGATGATTATTATTT
>NZ_QBLR01000224.1:0-5606 GCF_003070835.1 Halanaerobium sp.
GCTCTATTACTATTTACTTACATTTTATGGTAACTATCATATTTTATTTGACGTTATCATAATATTATAGGTCAAACACATTGGTTTATCTGTTACAGGATCTCTTCCAATCATCGCGTCAATATTAAATATTTTTTTTAGTACTGGAGCAGAAATAACTTCCTCCGGATCTCCAGCTTTAACTATTTTTCCATCTTTCATTGCAATAATAAAATCAGCAAAACGGGCTGCCTGATTTAAGTCATGCAAAACCATAACAATAGTTCTATTTTCATTTTTATTCAAATCCGAAAGCAGGGTTAAAACTTCAAGTTGATGAGCAAGATCAAGATAGGTTGTAGGTTCATCTAAAAATATTGTCTCTGTTTCCTGAGCTAAAGCCATAGCTATCCAGACCCGCTGTCTCTGACCACCTGAGAGAGCATCCAAAGATCTATATTTAAATTTATCAGTTCCTGTCATCTCCAAAGCTTTATCGATCGCATAATAATCTTCTCTTTTTAATCTACCTAATCCACTCTGATGGGGAAAACGACCATAGGAAACAAGTTCTCCCACTGTAAGACCTTCTGTAATTTCCTGAGTTTGAGGTAATATAGAGAGCTTTTTAGCCAGTTCTTTAGTATCAATATTATTAATTTCTTCACCATCAAGAATAACATTCCCAGAATCATATGGAATTATTCGAGTGATTGACTTTAACAAAGTTGATTTACCACTTCCATTTGCACCAATTATTGCCGTAACCTTATTTTCAGGAATTTCTAAATTCAGACCTTTTACAACCAAAGTATCATCATATCCAACCTTTAAGTCTTCTACAATTAATTTTATAAAAATACACCTCCACTGAATTAAATAATCTTATTAAAACACCACTTTAACGAAATTGAAATTCATTTTCAATAAAGCGCAAAAAAAATAAACTTTCAGCTTATTTTTAATTTCGAGCATTCTACTATAGTATAGAATAGTCACTAAATAATATCAAGTTTTTTTAGAGTTGATTAACAAGAAATATAAGTCAGTTACTTAGGATTAATTATAATCTCTAGTCTAAACACAGGTAAACGATTAATATTTAATATAAATATTTAAAACCACCTGGCATTATAAAATTACAGGTGGTTTTCTTGCTCCTTATTTATATTAATTGTATACTCTTTCAAGATAATCAATCCTGGCTGTCATATTCTTTAAAAGCAGATCTACTAAAATTAAAGATATCATTGCTTCTACAACCACAACTGCTCGGGGAACAATTACCGGATCATTTCGTCCCTCAATATTAATTTCAATATTTTCCCCAGCTTTGTTTACAGTCTGCTGAGTTTTTTCGATTGAAGGGGTAGGTTTTACAGCAGCTCTCAATACAATATCACTGCCATCTGTAATCCCACCTAAGGTACCGCCGGCATTATTAGTTAATTTAGTTATTTCTCCCTGCTGATAATTGAAAAAATCATTGTGCTGATGACCGGTCATTTTAGAAGCCTTAAAACCACTGCCAATTTCTACACCCTTGACAGCACCGATTGACATTACCGCTCTGGCGAGCAGAGCATCAGTTTTATCAAAGACCGGATCTCCCAGCCCAGCAGGTATATTCTTTACCCTGCATTCAATTGTACCACCAGAAGAATTGTTTTCTTCAATCAATTTTGTTAAATATGCCTCTGCTTCTTTGGCTGCCTCAAGATCCGGCATATACAAAAAGTTTTTCTGAATATTGTCCTGATTAAAATTTTCCGAGTCAACTGCCACAGGTCCAATCGAGGCTGTGTAGGCTGTAATCTCAACCCCAAGCTTAGCCAGTATTTTTCTCGCTACCGCTCCTGCTGCAACTCTGGCCGCCGTTTCTCTGCCTGAAGCCCGTCCACTTCCTCTATGATCTCTAAAACCATATTTTAAATCATAACTGTAATCAGATTGGGCCGGTCTGTAGACATCTTTTAAAGCAGAATAATCCTTTGAACGCTGATTTTTATTATAAATAATCATCGAAATTGGAGTTCCAGTTGTCTTACCTTCAAATACACCCGAAAGAATTTCTACCTCATCTTTTTCCTTGCGGGGAGTTGTAAATGGTGACTGACCTGGCTTTCTCCTATCTAAGTCTTTTTGGATATCTGCTTCTGAAATTTCAAGTCCGGCCGGACAGCCGTCAATTACAACACCTAAGGCTTTACCGTGTGATTCTCCCCAGGTTGAAATTTTAAATAAATCTCCCAGTACTGATCCTGACATTTCTCTCACCTCTTTTAAATTCTAAAACCCGAAAGAACAGAAAATTATTCTATTTCTTTCGGGCTCAAATCTTTTATTTTTGTTTTAATGTTTAAATTAAATAATTTTTATAAATCTACATAGTTATAATTTGATAACCATCTTTTATGTAGGCTTCCATAGAAGGATGACCACTCATATCACCTTTGAGAGGAATATCAGTTTTCTCGTTATATTCTAATACTCCCAGTTTAGCAGAACAGGCTTTACAGATACAGTCAATTAGCCCTTTCTCTTTAGCTTCAAAGTAGTTTTTGTTATTTGACTCTTCCAGTTTTTGAACCAGTTTTACTGCTTCACCTTCAAAAATAATTTTTGCCTCATGTCCTTTTTCAGCTAAGTCCAGCGCGTTAAGCAGTACATGCTGAAAGCACATTAATTCTCCGTTAAATGCGAAAATTGCAAATTTATCCATTAACATCACCTCTTTTATAATTTATATAAAATATATCATAATTTATTCTTATTTTCATGCTTAAGCAGCCACTTTTTCCGCCAGATTCCCGCTCCATAACCACCGATTTCACCACTACTTGCAGTTACCCGATGGCAGGGAATAATAACTGGAATGCTGTTTTTATTATTTGCATTACCAACTGCTCTATAAGCTTTGTCATTCCCGATTGTTTCTGCTATTTCCTTATAAGAAAAGGTAGCTCCATAAGGAATTTCCCTTAGCTGTTTCCAGACACTTTTTTGAAAATCCGTACCTTCAATTCTAAGTGGAAGCTTGAATTCTTTTCTTTTTCCCTCGAAATACTCATCCAACTGTGTTTTAGAGGCTGACAAAACAGCTGTCTCCTCTTCCTGATAGCGCTTTACTTTCTGAAATTGAAGGCTCAATAGCTCACCCTGACTAGCCTGGAGCTCAATTAACCCAATTGGTGAGTCATAATAGACCACTTTATTAGCAGTAGATAATTCTTCAGCATTTTTAAAAGTCTGATCAAGATTCTGGGCAGTTACCTCCCAAATATAAAAAGAAGCTGCTGTATTATAAGGCGAGAATTTTCTTTTAAACTTTTTAAAATCCTTTTCGGACGGCTCAGATTTCAAACCATAAAACCACTGAATTCCCTTCCTAATACCTAAATCATAATAACTGATTACATTTCTTCTAACTAAAGAAAATATTAAAAACATCTCTGCTGTCCAGCGGCCAATTCCTTTAACAGCTGTTAACTGTTCAATTATTTCCTCATCGGAAAGCTCTTCAATTTTAGCAAGCTGAACATTATTCTCCAAAACTGCTTCTGCCAGATTATTAAGGTAATTAACTTTACGCTCGGATAGACCGGCTTCTTTCAGTTTGCTTTCAGGAACAGCAGCAACAGCTTCAGGCGTTAACTTAGGAAGAATCTTATTTACTTTCTTCCAGATAGAATCAGCCGCACTGCCGGAAAGCTGCTGGTAGACAATACTCTGAGTTAAGGAAGTAAAAGGATCAGGAGTATAATATCTATTTATTTCACCAAGATACCCAATTAAATCTGACATCCTCCGGTCTTTAGCTTTTAGGTAATCAATTTCTGCTTGAGAAATTTTTATTTTCTTTTTCATAATCTAAAAACACCTCAATTAAAAGAGATCTTAAATAGATCTATCTATTTAATTACCATTCAAATCTTCTTCAATATCCTCTTTTTTAGTGGCTATGGAATCAGCCAGGTGAAGAAGTCTTACATCAGGATAGAGTTCTTCTGCTTTACTTCTTTTACGCTCATCAAAGGGGCCATAAGGTCCCATATGATAAGTAATTGCAAGAATATCTCTCTCCTCTAAATCAATAAATTTAGATGCTTCAAGAATCGCCCGCATTGAATGGTTTAATGGTAAATTATCCTCGTTATAATTCCAGTCATTTCTTAAATCAGGTGGAGCAACATTCCGCCCATCCTTAAACCACTTAATTAAATCACTGGCATATTCTTTAGATATTATAAATTCTTTATCTTCAACATATTTATCAAGGCCATAATTATTATACATTTCCATATTATCTCTGACCAGACTTCTTAAAAAATTATTCTGGCCTGGAGTAATGGTATGCTGCATCTCAGAAGTATAGGCAAAACATTTTTCGATATCATGCAGTGAAGCCTGAAGAATAATATTTTCCCGGGGAATACCTGCAGAAATTTCTTCATTTAATTTTAAATATTCTCTCTTAACATTTTCAGTGTGTTCTAAAAGTCCACCTGTCCTGTTTAAATGATGTCTGATGCTAGCTGGCTTTTTATAAAAATCAATTTCTTCTAAAAAAACTAATAATTCTTCAATTCCATCTTTACTGGTCTTTTTAAGATCGGCAATAAAAGCTTCTTTCAATTCCTTCATTTTTGCACCTCTTGTATATTCTAATTGTCTTAAATCATAATTTATAATAACTTACTTATCAAATTTTAACATTTAAAGACCTATAAAACAAGTTGAATTGATAAGCAGGCATATTTTTTGGATTAAACCCGCAGTAATCCGCGAAAGCCCCTGGAGCTATAATAAGACTGGGCACCATTATGATAAACAAAAACATGATCATAACGACGGTCACAAAAAAGTGCTCCACCCAGTTCTCGAATTTCTTTGGTAGTTTTTATCCAGCTTGAAGTTTTTAAATCAAACTCTCCCAACTCTTGCAGCTTTCGGTATTCTTTTTCTGTTAAAATTTCTATCCCCATATCCGCAGCCAGATCAAGGGCACTATTTTCAGGCTTATTCTTTTTTCTTGACTCAAGTGCTTCCCGATCATAGCAGAGACTCCTTCTTCCGGCAGGACTTTCAGCTGCACAGTCGACAAATATATATTCTCCACTATTCTGGTCAAAATCAACAGCATCCGGTTCTCCACCTGTTTTTTCCATTTCATTTAACGACCACAATTCTTCCGGTTTAGATAAAAGTTTAGTTTCTACCGCAGACCATTTAAGATTCTGATGACGATCCATATTTTTTTCAAATCGTTCCCTTAATATTTTAATTAATTTCTGCTGCTGTTCTGCAGATAATTCCTTTTTAGTGTTTTTCTTCACCCTTTTATCCCCCTATAACTTTAAAGGTTTTATAAATAAATTATCAGTTTCTCGCTATAAATATAGTATATTACCGAATTTAGCCGAGAAAGCCTCGCTTATGCTAATGGGCGGGGATGAATCGGCTAGTTTATATTTAAAAAAGCTTTATATCTGTTGAACGTTTGTTCTTTTAGTGGTATAATATACTTAGTAATAAAGTTTTTTGCATTGGTTTAAAATATCATTGATATTAATAATTAATGAAAAAGGTGTTTGATATGCAATTAACATATGTGCTGGAGTTATTAA
>NZ_QBLR01000225.1:0-5578 GCF_003070835.1 Halanaerobium sp.
AACATCATCCCATGTCGAACCACCATCAATTGAATATTGAATAAAACCATCTGTATCATTATAAATCTGACCATTATCCATATCATCACTTATGGTGCTTCCTGTCCATGTACCCGCAGAAGAACCACCAAAACTATAACTAACTTCATAGATCACTCTATGTTTGTTATCAGTTTTTGTATAATCAAAACTACCCTCATTCGGCAGATTAACTATTTCTTTAGTCTGCTGATTCAAATCAACTTCATTATACCTGCTCTGCAGATAAAATGAATTAGATGTGTTATCAGCTATAGGTATTTCAGTATTATCAGCAAGCTTCAAATTCCCACTTACCTCTGCCTCAGTTAAAACAGTATCCTTTGCTTTAGTTTTATCATCAGTTATCTTAAAATCAATAGTTATACTTCGATCCTGTCCGTTTAAATCAGAAGGAGTAAGAGTCCAAGTTTTTGTTGTAGGATCAAATGTTCCAATACCATCAGCATTATAGCTTAAATAACTTAATCGAGTATCATCAAAATTAGTTAATTCAACCACAATATCATCATTAGTAAATCTATCAAATTCAGTTAAGGAAACAGTGTAAGTATATGATATTTCTTCTCCTAAATACATCCGATCAGTATCAGTGTGACTAGCTGTAGTATCAGCTGAACTTTTAATGTTAAGAGTTGGTATTCCTGTAACATTATAATTAAAAGTCTCAAATGGTCTGCTGTAAGGATTATCCTCATCATCTGTATATTCCGCCTGTAAAGTTATTGTTCCACTTTCATTTTGGTTTAAAGGATCATCTGTCTGCAAATTAAAAGACAGAGTTTCTGAATAATTGACATCATCACCAGAAGGAAAGTCACCATCATCATAAGTAAAAACTCCAGCATTATATGACCAACCATCTGTAAGATTTATCACATCATACTCAGCAGGAATATTTGATTTAATTTCTATGCCTCTAGCAGGTCCTTCACCAGCAGTAGTATTTGTAACCTTAATTTCAATTAAATTTGAAGTATCAAAGTCAATTGTTGCTGGATCAGTTAGAGGCTCTATATCTATGAAAGGTTTACGCGGATTAAATCTAAAGTTAGCTGATTCAGTTACATCCGGAATCTCAGTTGCAGGATTTTTAGCTGTAAGCTCTAAAGTTTCAAAATTATCATTATCAACAACAGTATAATTGTACTCAAATGTATAAGAATCACCAGATCCTAACCCGGATATAGAATCTTCTTCACTAGTAAATGAAGGATCACTAAAACCAGCACTCTGATTAGGTGTTAAAGTTGTATCAAACAGCTTACCTTCACCTACATTAGTAACTGTAGCTGTAACTGTAAATTCCCCACCTCTATGCATAGGTTGTGGTGCTAGATCTAAATCAATATCTAGTTCTCCAAATAATATTTTTTCATCAAGAGTTTCTGTATCTGTTTTAGTAAGACTGCTATCAGCTTGATCAAGATAATTAAAAGTTATCCCAAGATCTTTATTCTGATTATCTAAACTGGCATCAGTTGAAAGATTATAATCCATTACAATACTTGATCCAGCATCTAATACAACTCCCTCTTCTACAGGTGTTATTGTGTATGTATTAACATTTTCACTAAAATTATAATCACTACTTGATATTATTGATTCATTATTATTTTCATCAACAATTTTTATCTCATTTATCTGACTCTTACTAAGTCTAAAACCATCTGGCAGGTTTAATACAAGCTCTAGATCACCAGCTGCCGAAACAGTATTATTGATTATTTCTGCTGTATAATTCTGTCCAACTTCATCATTCGGATAAATTTCAGCAGGAATAGTCTGCTCAATTGTTATATCATCCTGGGCCATAACTGCTGCTCCCAAACTTAAAATCATGATCAATGTTATTAAAATAGTTAATATATTTTTACTATTAATTTTCATTACTTTTCCCCTCTTTCTTAAACTATTTTATATATTCAAAGTTTATATTCTACCAGGCTTTAATTAAGTTAATAAACCAACCTTTTGCTTCATAACTTAAATTAGTTAAATCATCATTAAAGTCAGTAAAATTATATCCGATCCCCACTTTAGTGTTGTTATTAAAGCCTTTATATGCCCCCAGTAGAAATCCATCTCTTCTATCAGCTGCTAATTTGTTTTCTAAGATTCTATATTCTGCAAAAAGATTGAGATCTTCTCTTAACGCATAATCTATTTTATTGGCCCAAAGGTAGGTTTCACTTCTAGCCCAGCTGTCATTAATACTATTTAATTTAACTTCAGAGTTTTTATAAGCTATTTTTTCAGTTAACTGCCACTTTTTATTTAAATCATAAATTAAATCCAGAGCCAAAATCTGAGATTTTTCTGCCGCATAATCACCAAGTTCTCGGCCCGTGTCTAAATTTAAATAATTTTTTTGATCTAAATAGGTGTATTTAAATAAGTAATTTAATTTGGTATTATTAATCGGTCTGTAAGCCATGCCAATTGTACCTTCAAAAAAGCGATCTTCTCCATCCTCTTTTTCTTTTGAATATTCTATTTCAGATAGATAATTAAATTCCTCATTATATTTCCACCTTGAATTAGATTTTAAGACCAGCTGTTCAAATTTTTCGCTTTTATCGTCAACTCTGTATTCAATTCTGTTTGAACTTCTAAAGTTATTTTCTGTATAAGTTAAAGCTCCACCAACTATATCGCGTTTAAAGTCTTCAGAGTCAGCTTTTTCTACATCACTGCGGGTATAGTCAAAAGAAAGAGTTAAGTTATTAGATGCTAGATAATCGAGACCAATAACATTACTCTGCTTATTTTCGTCCTCATCATCAACTATTCGGTGTTCAGCTGTAATAGTGGTTTTATCGCTAACGGCAGTGTTGGCACCAAAAGTGGTTTCAGTTGAAAAATCATCACCAAATTCTCTTTCATAATTGGTGTAAATTTCACTGTCCGGATTTAGCATATATCCGGCTCCCAGCAGGATATTTTCTTGATCACCAGCACTGGCTTCAGCACTGTAGCGCCATTTTTCTCTTTTGATTTCTCCCCCAAGTGTTGTTATATTATTTCTTTCAGCTTCCTCACTTTTATCTAAAGTAAACTGTTGACTTCCATAAATTTTATTTCCACTATCAAATTGATGGTCAAAACCTAAAGCAGCATTTAAAGTTTTTTCATCTTCTTTATCTGCTTCTTTTTTTACTTTGTTTTCTAATTC
Source organism: Halanaerobium sp. (assembly GCF_003070835.1). Classification (NCBI taxonomy): domain Bacteria; kingdom Bacillati; phylum Bacillota; class Clostridia; order Halanaerobiales; family Halanaerobiaceae; genus Halanaerobium; species Halanaerobium sp. Next base: position 3,215 of record NZ_QBLR01000225.1, read on the forward strand.
GAGTTCATAACTTCTCTGCTCTGTCTGCTTCCTCCAGAATCTTAAATTATAGATATCTGTTTCATTTTCTCCACTTATATCTTTTTCATAAGAAAATTCATTTTCTTTTCTTTCTTTTTCCTGAATTAAAGCCAAGCCATAATTTTCTTTATCTTTTTCTAAGTATTGACTGCCGCTGTTAAAACCAGCTTCTTTATTGGAATAGAATGTATTAAATTCTAAATTCTCTGCTGCAGTCAAAACTTTAGAGTATTCAAAATTCCAGGCCTGAGCCTGATCATCATTATTAAGATTTATTTTTCTATATGTTATACCACCATCATCAGAAAAATATTTTTCTGCAGTTATATTTTCTGATTCAGCATAATCAATTCTAAATTCTGTACTTTCTGGATTTTGATAAACTAAATTCAAACCATAAATCTTATATTTATCTGAATCTTCTCTGCTCTCTTCTATGTAATTAGCTCCTAAATATAATTGATCTGTCAAATCATATTTTGTCTGCAGACCATAATTGTTCTGATCAATATCACTGCTTAAATAGTCATATTGATAGTCAACTACCATATAATATTTATCTGAACCATCCTGATCATCTATCAAACTTTGATCATCAAATAGATTAAGCTTTGATTTTAAAGTAATTCTTCCCTGCAGATAATTAATCTCATAATCTTCTCCAGCTACTAAATTTCTGCTTTCTAAAACTCGATCTGTACTGGAATCTCTAAGTTCAAGCTTTATGTCTTCACTGCCGGCAATTAAATCATCCTGGCGTAAATAATATAAAATACCACCTGTCAGCTCTAATTCATCTCTGGTCTGAGTTGAAAAAGGCTGATACCAAAATGTATTAAAATCAAATCCATTATCATAATCTATATTTGCACCATAAATATTTTTTCTTAAATTTATCAGCTTATTATTGTCATAATTCAATTTATAATTACCCCAGATAGCATTTAATTCTTCTGATTCTAATTTCAAATATAATTTTCCGGCTGTATTGGTTTCAGAAACTACCTGTGAATCATCACCATAGACCGGATAATATTTTTCAGCATCTATTTTTTCAAATGGAGTATTTTGTTTTCTTTCATCTAAATTTTTAAAAATTTCATCTAAACTTTCTTCTTCTGTATCCAGCCAGGCGGTAATTAAATATTTACCCTTTATTTTCCCGCGCAAATAAAAATTAACTCTTCCCATATCTACATTTTCTTCAAACGTATCACTGTCTTCAATTAGTTCTATATTACCTGTTAGGTTATTTTCACCAAAAAATAATTCAGCAAACCCTACAAAAAAATCACTCTCATAAAAGTTATCTTCTTTCGTTACTTTTTCAGCTGCAGTCAATGATGAAGAAAAAATAAAAATCATAATTAACACGAGCAGAAAACTCATTTCTTTTTTCATTTTTTCATCTCCAATCTATTATTTTGACTAAATTATTTAATAATAATAGTAACTATTATTATCATTAAATAAAAAAAACATTAAATATTTATGTCTTTAAATAAAATTATACCAGCCTTTTTTTAGTAATTCAAGCTTTTTTTATTATAAATTATTACTTGACCATTACTGCTTAAATCAGATATACTTTTTATAACGATGAAATAATAAAGAAGATTCTCAGCCAGCGGGACTTGGAGAGGAAAAGGCAGACAGGATAGTAATCATTGGTGTAATAGAGATTAAGCAGTAAGAATAGCCGAAAATCTTAATGAAATTTAAAGGGGGGATTTTTTGTTTAATATCGGAGTTATTGGACCTAAAAAATCAATAAATAACATTAAAAATATTATTGGAGATCTGGATTTTGATTTTAAAGTCAGCACTTACAGTTATGATTCTTTACCAGAGATAATTGAAATTTATAGAAATAATATTAAGCAGTGGGATTATTTATTATTAAGTGGAATACTTCTCTATGTTTATTTAAATCATAATCTAAAAAGAATTGAGGTCCCAAATGATTATATTGATTTAGATGATAGTTATGTCTATGGAAAAATAATTAATTATTTACTCCAAAACCCTTCTAAAGATTTATCTAGGTTATATTTTGATTTTATAGGAGAAATAAATAATTTTATTGGTCTAAAAAACTTTATCAGATCTGAGCAAATGCCATTTAATAATAGTATGTTGGCTTTAGACATTAATAAATTTAGTGAATCTGACTTAAAACAAATTCATCGAGGAACTATTGATGAAATAAAAAAATTGTGGGACAAAAATAAAATTGACTATGTTTTTTCACGAATGCCTGAAATTAGTGAATCCTTATATCACCTGGGTATTCCTCATCAAACTATCCTACCGTCTAAAGAAAATATAATTAATTCACTCTAT